>JAIYDS010000076.1 GCA_027487385.1 Acetobacteraceae bacterium
ACGTGACCGCCGGCTATGAGGCCAACCCCGAGGCCAATGCCAAGGCCTTCACGAATGGCTGGTTCCGCACCGGCGACCAGGGGATGCTGGATGCCGATGGCTATCTCCAGCTCACCGGCCGCCTGAAGGAACTCATCAACCGCGGCGGCGAGAAGGTGAGCCCGCTGGAGGTGGATGGCGTGCTCTCCGCCCATGCGGCCGTGGCCCAGGCGCTGACCTTCGCCATCCCGCACAGCAAGCTGGGCGAGGAAGTGGGGGCGGCCGTCGTGCTGCGTGAGGGCGCCGAACTCACCGAGCGCGAGCTGCGCGATTTCGCCGCCAAATACCTGGCCGACTTCAAGGTGCCGCGGAAGGTCGTCTTCCTGCCCGAGATTCCGAAGGGCGCCACGGGCAAGCTGATGCGCATCGGCCTGGCCGAGAAGCTGGGGATCGCACTCTGATGAAGATCTGCGTGTTTGGCGCCGGTGCCATCGGTGGCCTCATGGCCGCCAAGATCGCGGCGGCGCAGTCCGCCGAGGTCACCATCATCGCGCGCGGGCCGCATCTGGCGGCGATGCAGCAGAACGGGCTGAAGCTGATCAGCGACGGCGCCGAGACCATCGTGCATCCGCGCTGCGTCGCCACGGCCGAGGAAGCGGGCGTGCAGGATGCGGTGATCGTCACCCTCAAGGCGCATTCGCTGGCCGGCGCGGCCAGGCAGATGCAGCCGCTGCTGGGGCCGGAGACCTCCATCGTCTCGGCGGTGAACGGCATCCCCTGGTGGTATTTTCACAAGATTGGCGGCCCCTACGAAGGCCGCCGCGTCGAGAGCGTGGACGCCGGGGGCGAGGTCTCGGCCCTGCTGGCGCCGGAGCGGGCGATCGGCTGCATCGTCTATCCGGCCGCCGATGTGCCGGAACCCGGCGTGATCCAGCACACCTATGGCGACCGCTTCACCCTGGGCGAGCCCTCGGGCGAGCGCACGCCGCGCATCGAGGCGGTGGCCAAGGCGCTGGTGGCTGCGGGCTTCAAGGCGCCGGTGCGGCCCAAGATCCGCGACGAGATCTGGGTGAAGCTCTGGGGCAACCTGGCCTTCAACCCGATCTCGGCACTCACCTTCAACACGCTCGACCAGCTGACGGGCGATCCGGGCCAGCGCGAGGTGGCGCGCAACATGATGCTGGAGGCCCAGGCCATCGGCGAGGCGCTGGGCGTGCGCTTCGCGATCGACGTGGACAAGCGCATCGCGGGCGCGGCCGAGGTCGGCGCGCACCGCACCTCCATGCTCCAGGATCTGGAGCGTGGGCGCCCGATGGAGATCGAGGCGCTGCTGGGGGTGATCGTGGAGTTTGCCGAGTTGACCCAACTGCAGGCGCCGACCTGCCGGACGGTGCTGGCCCTGGTGCGGGCGCGGGCGCGGGCGGCTGGGTTGTAGCCAGGGGCTCTGCCCCTGGACCCCGGCAGGAAACTCAGTTTCCTGCACCTTCGCCAGCGGCGAAATGGGCCAGGGCCACGGCATCCAGGATGGCGATCCGCTGGCGGCCCATCGCGACCCAGCCCCGTGCCTCCAGTGCCCCCAGGGCGCGCACGACGGAGCGGCGGGAGGCATTGGCCATCTCGCCCAGCTCCGCCTGGCGCAGCCGGAAGCCGCCGCCATGCGGCGGCGCCTCGCCCTCATCGGCGCGGGTGAGGCGCAGCAGGGTGGCGGCGATGCGGCGCTCGGTGTCGGGGATCAGCAGGTCGCTCACCGTGCGGATCGCCAGCTGCATGTTGATATTGGCCAGGTCGGCAAAGACCCGGGCCGCGGCGATGCTCGCCCCGGAAATCTCGCGGATGGCCGCCAGCGGCAGGTGCAGTGTGAGCGAAGCCTCGGCCGCATGGAAGGTCAGCATGCGGCGGCGCTCGGCGAGGAGCGGGCCATGCCCGAACCAGACGCCGGTACGCAGGATGGTGGCCAGGGCAGGGCCCGTTGCCGCCGCCGCCACGGAGAGGGCGAAGCTGCCGCGGGCGATCCCGTAGATCCCGCCCGCCAGGTCGCCCGCATGGAACACCACCTGGTCCGGGGCGAAGGCGACGGGCCGGGCGCGGTCCAGGATGGTTCGGCGCAGCGCGGGCTCGCAGCCGGCCAGCCAGCCACGGGCGCTCAGCGCGGCCTCGATCTCCGTGCGTTCCATCTCGTGCTCCCTTCCTTCTGAAGAAGGTTTAACCCGGAATGCGCCAAATGGCGCACAATCGCTGGGCGCCCGCTGCGACAAAGCGGCGAAGCGCGCGGAACGGCGCGCGTCCAGGGAGACTCGCCATGTGCTTCGCCTGCAGCCCGCTCGGCAGCGTCCTGGCGGCGCAAACCGGCCCGTCGCGGCGTCGTGTCATGGGGGGCATGGGACGGCTCGCGCTGGGCGCCGGGGCCGCGGTCTTTGGCAGCCTGCTGCATTGCGCCGAGGCGCAGACCCCGCCCGCCGCCTCCGGCGCCGCGGATCTGATCTATCGCGGCGGCCCCATCATCACGATGAACGACGCCCAGCCCCAGGCCGAGGCGGTGGCGGTCCGCGGCGGGCGCATCCTGGCGGTGGGCTCACTGGCCCAGCTGGAGGCCACGCGCGGCCCCGGCACGCGGGAGGTGAACCTGGAAGGCCGCACCATGCTGCCAGGCTTCGTGGACCCGCATGGGCATGTGGTGATGGTGGGCCTGCAGGCGGTGGGCGCCAATATGCTCCCGGCGCCGGATGGCGAGGGCAATGAGATCGGGGCGCTGATCCGCATTCTGCGCGAATGGGCGGGGCGCAATGCCGCCGCCGTGCAGCGCTACAACCTGATCTTCGGTTTCGGCTATGACGACAGCCAGCTGCGCGAAGGCCGCCACCCGACGCGCGACGAGCTGGACCAGGTCTCGACCGAGGTGCCGGTGCTGATCATCCACACCTCCAGCCACCTCGCCGCGATGAATTCCAAGGCGCTGGAAATGGCCGGCATCACCGCCGCCACGCCCGATCCGGTGGGCGGCGTCTTCCGCCGCCGCGCCGGCTCGCGCGAGCCCAATGGCGTGGTGGAGGAGAATGCCCTGATCGCCGCGGCCGGCCCGCTGCTGGGGCGGCTGGATGGGCAGGCCTGGCTCTCCATGATCCGCGCCGGGTCGGAATTCTACGCCTCCTTCGGCTACACCACCTGCCAGGAGGGGCGGGCCATGGGGCCGGCCATCGCGCAGCTCACCGAGGCGGCGAATCGCGGCCTGCTGCCGGTGGATATCGTCGCCTACCCCGACATCCTCGGCGCGGCCGACCAGCTGGGCGGGGCGCTGCACGGGCCCGCCTATCGGGGCCGGCTGCGCATCGGTGGCGCCAAGCTCTCGCTGGACGGCTCACCCCAGGGGAAGACCGCCTGGCTCTCGCGCCCCTATCACATCCCGCCCGCCGGCGCGGCGCCGGATTATCGCGGCCTGCAGACCGCGCCGACCGATGCGACGATCGAGGCCGTCTCGCGCTGCTTTGAGCGCAACTGGCAGATCCTGGTCCATGCCGGCGGCGATGCGGCGATTGACCTGCTGATCGCCGCGGTGCGCGAGGCGACCCGCCGCCATGGCCGGGGCGACCGCCGTCCGGTGCTGATCCACGGGCATACCCTGCGCGAGGACCAGGTGGAGCCGCTGCGCGAACTCGGCATCTTCCCGGCGCTGTTTCCGATGCACACCTTCTACTGGGGCGATTTCCACCGCGATTCCGTGCTGGGGCCGGAGCGGGCGGAAAACATCTCGCCCACCGGTTGGCTCATGCCGCGCAACATGATGTTCACCTCGCATCACGATGCGCCGGTGGCGCGGCCGGATTCCATGCGGGTGCTGAGCGCCACCGTGACGCGCCGCTCCCGCTCGGGCGACATCATCGGCCCGCGCCATCGCGTGCCGGTGGGCATGGCGTTGAAGGCGATGACCCTGTGGTCCGCGCATCAGCATTTCGAGGAGGCGACGAAGGGTTCGATCGAGGTCGGCAAGCTGGCCGATTTCACCCTGCTCTCGGACAACCCGATGATGGTGGACCCCGAGACGCTGGCCGGCCTCAAGGTGGTGGGCACGATCAAGGAAGGTGTCAGCGTCTATCGCGCCTGAGGGGCGGCGTTGCGGCGGGATCACCCGCCGCAACACCGGGCGTCATTCAGCCCTTCAGCGCCTTCACCATGGTCGAGCCCAGGCTCGCCGGCGTATCGGCGATGTGGATGCCGGCCTCGGCCATCGCCGCCATCTTGGCGGCCGCCGTGTCGCGCCCGCCCGAGATCACCGCGCCCGCATGGCCCATGCGGCGGCCCGGAGGGGCGGTCGCACCGGCGATGAAGCCCACCACCGGCTTGTTCGGCTTGCCCGGCCCGAAATTCTCGGACTTCAGGAATTCCGCCGCCTGGATCTCCGACTGGCCGCCGATCTCGCCGATCATGATGATGGACTTGGTCTCGTCATCGGCCAGGAAGAGCTCCAGCACGTCAATGAAATCCATGCCCTTCACCGGGTCACCGCCGATGCCGACGCAGGAGGACTGGCCCAGACCAGCGGCGGTCGTCTGCGCCACCGCCTCATAGGTCAGCGTGCCCGAGCGGGAGACGATGCCCACCGAACCACGGCGATGGATGTGCCCCGGCATGATGCCGATCTTGCAGGCATCGGGCGTGATCACGCCCGGGCAGTTCGGCCCGATCAGCACGGAGGAGGAGCCGTCCAGCGCGCGCTTCACCTTCACCATGTCGAGCACGGGGATGCCCTCGGTGATGCAGATGATCAGCGGCATCTCGGCATCGATGGCTTCCAGGATGGAATCCGCCGCGAAGGCCGCCGGCACGTAGATGACGGAGGCGTTCGCGTTCGTCGCCTCCTTGCACTCGGCCACGGTGTTGAAGACGGGCAGGTTGAGCGTCGGGTGCATGGTGCCACCCTTGCCCGGGGTCACGCCGCCCACATAGGTGCTGCCATAGGCGATGCCCTGGCTGGCGTGGAAGGTGCCCTGCGCGCCGGTGAAGCCCTGCGTCATCACGCGCGTGTTCTTGTCAACGAGAATGGCCATGGACTTAAGCCCCCTTCACGGCGGCGACGGCCTTCTGGGCGGCGTCGGCAAGGTTGTCGGCCGCGATGATCGCGAGGCCGGATTCCGCCAGGATCTTCTTGCCCAGCTCCACATTCGTGCCCTCGAGGCGCACGACCAGCGGCACCTTCAGGTCCAGGTTCTTGGAGGCCTCGACGATGCCGGTCGCGATCATGTCGCACTTGGCGATGCCGCCGAAGATGTTGACCAGGATGGCCTTCACATTCACGTCGCTCGTGATGATGCGGAAGGCCTGCGTCACGCGCGCGCTGTCCGCCGTGCCGCCGACATCGAGGAAGTTCGCGGGCGAGGAGCCGTAGAGCTTGATGATGTCCATCGTCGCCATGGCCAGGCCCGCGCCATTCACCATGCAGCCGATCTCGCCATCCAGCGCCACGTAGTTCAGGTCATTGTTGGTGGCGTCGAGTTCCTTCGGGTCCATCTCGCTGTCATCGCGCAGCGCTTCCAGATCCTTGTGGCGGAACAGCGCGCTGTCATCGAAGGAGACCTTGGCGTCGAGTGCCACCACATCGCCGGCCTTGGTGACCACCAGCGGGTTGATCTCGACGATCGCGCAGTCGAGCTCCAGGAACGCCTTGTACATGGCGTCCACGAACTTCACGAAGCTGCCGACCTGCTTGCCTTCGAGGCCAAGGCCAAAGGCCAGCTTGCGGCCATGGAAGCCCGAAATGCCCGAGGCCGGGTCGATCGCGACCTTCATGATCTTCTCGGGGTGGTGCTCGGCCACCTCCTCGATCTCCATGCCGCCCTCGGTGGAGGCCATGATGACGACGCGCGAGCTGTCGCGGTCCACCAGCAGGGAGAGATACAGTTCGCGCGCGATGTCGCAACCGGCTTCGACATAGACGCGGCTGACGAGCTTGCCCTCGGGCCCGGTCTGCTTCGTCACCAGGGTGGAGCCGATCATCGCGGCGGCGGCGGCCTTGGCCTCCTCCGGCGACTTGGCGAGGCGGACGCCGCCCTTGCCGTTCGGGTCATTGGTGAAGCGGCCGGCGCCGCGGCCACCCGCATGGATCTGGCTCTTCACGACATAGATGGGGCCGGGCAGCTTCTTCGCCGCCGCCTCGGCCTCGTCGCCATTCCAGGCCACATGGCCTTCGAGGACGGCCACGCCGTAGCGGCGCAGCAGCTCCTTCGCCTGGTATTCATGGATGTTCATGGTCGAATGTCCCTCAGGGTCAGTTCAATGTGCCAGTGGCAAGGGCGCGCGACCAGTCCTGCCGCCCGTTTCGGGCGGCTTCGGCGGCGGCGGCATCCCAGTCGTATTCGAGCGCGTGGTGGGTGACGGACCAGTGGGCGCCCCGCCGCTCCAGCAGGGCCCAGCGGGCATGCGGCGTGCCGGCCTGCATGATGTGCGGATAGGGCGTGGTGTCGGTATAGGCCGGCTGCCCGACCGAGCCGGGGTTCACCACCAGCCGCCCATCGGGCAGGGCGAGGGCATGGGCGCGGTGGGTGTGCGCGCTCAGCACCAGGCTCTCGCCGGCGGCTTCGGGCAGCAGGGCCGCGACCTCGCCGGGCAGGCGCTCGCGAATGCCGTGCGCGGTGGATTCGTGCAGCAGGTAGGTCAGGTCATCCTCGGGGAGGGAATGCATCGCCAGGATGCCCTCACCCCGCCAGGACATGGGCCGGGCGGCCAGCGCCGCACGCTGCGCTTCGGAAAGCCGCGCCCAGGTGAAGGCATCGGTGGTGCCGAGCTTCTCGGGCGGGTGCT
>JAIYDS010000019.1 GCA_027487385.1 Acetobacteraceae bacterium
AGGCCCTTGGGCTTGTCCAGCAGGCTGTCCGCCACCTGGTTGGCGAAGCGGCTGCCGAGGTTGCGCCAGCCCTCATGCTCCTTCTTGGCGTAGCGCGTATAGACCACGTCCCAGCCGCCGAGGCGGGCATGGTCATAGAGGCGGATCACCTCCTCCGGCGGGTTCTGCAGGTCGTCATCCATGTTGATGACATAGGCGCCGCGGGCATGGCGCAGCCCGGTCATCACCGCATTGTGCTCGCCGAAATTCCGCGCGTGCTCGATATAGGTCAGCGGCACGGTCGCGGTCTCGGCGAGGCGCCGGCAGACATCGCCGCTCTCATCGGGGCTGCCGTCATTCACCAGGATGATCTCGAGCCCGCCTGCGGGCTTGAGCTGCGAGACCGCCTCGACCAGCCGCCCGATGGTGGCCGCCCCGCGATAGACGGGGACGATGATGGTCAGGCCGAAGGGGTGGTCGCTCATGTGCGTGCGGAGTCCAGGGGACGGGTTGCGGTGGTGAGAAGCGAGCCGCCGGCCGGGAAGCGCAGGCCGGCACCGAGCAGCGCCGCCTCCAGCCGGCAGACGGAAAACAGGCTGGCATCGAGCCAGGGCGGAAAGGGTGCCACGTCGGAGGAAGCGCCTTCGTCACGCTTCAGCACCTTGCGCTGCATGACCATCAGCGGCAGCAGCAGGGAGTTCCAGTGGCGGGGCGCTGGCTGTTCGAAGCCGGCCTCGGCCAGCACCGCCGTGGCGCGGGCGCGGTCATAGCGGCGCGCGGTGTGGACGCGCAGATCATGCGCCGAGCGCAGCCATTCATGGGCCGGCAGGTTCAGCACGAGCAGGCCCCCCGGCCGCAGCACGCGGCGGAATTCGGCCAGCGCCGCCGCTTCCTCCACCGCGTCATGGCAGAGCACGTCGAGGCTCACCACGGCATCGAAGCCGCCATCGGGGAAGGGCAGGGCATTGACCGTTCCGGCGGCGACATGGGCGCCCGCCTTGGCGGCGGCGCGGCTCGCCGCCCCTTCGGCGTATTCCAGCCCGAAGAGCGCGGCCTTGGGGTGTGCGGCGCGCAGCTTGGCCAGGAACCCCCCCGTGCCGCAGCCGGCATCGAGGATGCGCGCGCCCTCGGGCAGGGCTTCCAGCGCCCGCAGCGCATGACCGTGCAGGGCGCGGTACCACCACATGCGGTCCTCGACCGCGTCCATCAATTCGTATTCGCGATCTTCCATGGATCGCTTCTGACGGGCGGTGATGGCAGTTGCAAGCCCGGAACATGGCCGAGGAATGGCAGATGTGCGGAAATCCAGGTTGCGGCACGGGCCCGCCCCGGGGAAACATGTCCGGATGAGCTACCAGGAATATATCGGTCGCACGGAAACCCGTGAGGACCGCCTCGACCCCCGGCTGATCGAAGGCCTCGCCGCGACGCTGGACCGCCCCATCCCGGAGGGCGATGTCCCGCCCCTCTGGCACTGGATGCTCTTCCAGGATTGGCGCCGCCCTTCGGGCGTGGGCCCCGATGGCCATCCCAGGCGCGGCGGCTTCCTGCCGCCCGTGCATGAATTGCCGCGCCGCATGTGGGCGGGCGGGCGCCTCGATTTCCACGCGAATGCGCTGCGCGCGGATGACCGCGTGACGCGCCTCTCCACCATCGCGGCGATTTCCGAGAAATCGGGCGGCACGGGCAAGCTGGTCTTCGTCACCGTGCGGCACGAGATCACGGGCCCGCGCGGCCCGGTGCTGACCGAGGAGCATGACATCGTCTATCGCGGCACCGAGGGGGCTGCCGTGCGCCCGGCCGAGGCCGCGCCGGACTTCCCCGCGCAGCAGCGCCTCGACCTGACGCCCGATGCGCTGCTGCTGTTCCGCTATTCCGCGCTGACCGGCAATGGCCACCGCATCCATTACGATAGGACCTATGTGACCGGCGAGGAGGGTTATCCCGGCCTCATCGTCCATGGCCCGCTCCAGGCCACGCTGATGGCGCAGACGATCCTGGACGCCGCGAACCAGGGCGCAGAGGGGGGCCAGCGCCTCACGCGCTTCGCCTTCCGCGGCAAGCGGCCCTGCTTCGCGGGCAATGCGCTTTCCGTCCTGGCGCGCATCGAGGGGGCCACGGCCATGGCCGAGACGCGCGATCACGGAGGCGCCACCTGCATGCAGGCCGAGGCCGTGCTTGGATAAGGACCCGCCCGGCCGCTCGACCAGCGGCGAGGCAGCGGTCCGTGGCCTGATGCTGGCCGCTATTGGTTACGCCATCATTTCCTTTGCCGATGCCGCCATCAAATTCGCGCTGCCCCTGGTGGGGGTGGCGGGCGCCATGCTTTGGCGCGGCGGGGTGGGGGCCATCTGCATCGCGATCCTGGCGCGCGGGAAGGGGCTCTGGCCGAAGAACAAGCGCCTGGTCTTCGGCCGTTCCCTGCTGCATTGCTCGGTCTCGATCCTCTGGTATTTCGTCTGGATGTCGGGCTTCGGCCTGGCCGACAGCTATGCCGTGGCGGCCGCGGCACCGCTGCTGATGACGCTGCTCGCCATCCCCATGCTGGGCGAGCGGGTGGGGTGGCGGCGCTGGACCTCCTGCGCCGTCGGGTTTTTCGGCGTGCTCTTCATGCTGCAACCGGGCGGCGATCTCTGGCGCTGGGAGACAGGCGTGCTGCTGGTGGCGGTCTGTGGCATGGCGCTCAGCCGCATCTGGACGCGCACGCTGGCCAGCACGGACACGCCGGTCTGCATCTCCTTCTGGCTGATGCTGACGCATATCCCGCTCGGCCTGATGGTGCTGCCCATCACCGCCTTCTGGCCGCCGCAGGGCTTTCCGGACCTCTTCCCCTCCGGCTGGTGGCTCGTGCTGCTGCTCTTCTTCGGCGCGGCCAATGCCATGGCGCATCTGCTCTTCGCCCGCGGCTTCGCGATGGCGAATATCGCGTCGCTCGCGCCGCTGGAATACACGCCGCTGCTCTGGGGCCTGGTGCTGGGCTTCCTGATCTGGAGCGAGGTGCCCGCCTGGACCACCCTGGCCGGCGCTGTGATCGTCATCGGCGCGGGGCTCTACAATCTTCATCGCGAGCGGGTGCGCCGCGCACAGGAAAGGGCGGATCGTGGCGCTGCGGCATGACGCGAAGCGCGGCGCGCTGCTGATGCTGGCCTCCACGGCGCTCTTCACCATGATGAGCGCCATGGTGAAGCTGGTGAGCGAGAGCATCCCCTTCTTCGAGATCATGTTCTTCCGCAGCATCCTGGCCCTGCCGGTGGTGCTGCTCATCGTGCTGCGCATGGGGGGCGGCGCCACGCTCGCCACCCAGCGCTTTCCGCAGCATGTGCTGCGCGCCATGACCGGCACGGCGGCCATGTCCTGCTCCTTCTTCGCGCTCACCGTGCTGCCGCTGGCCGAGCAGACGGCGCTGACCTTCACCACGCCCATCTTCGTGACGCTGCTGGCCATTCCGCTGCTGGGCGAGAAGGTGGGCATCCACCGCTTCGGCGCCGTCGCCCTGGGCTTTGTCGGCATCCTGGTGATCGCGCTGGGCAAGGGCGCCTTCATGGGCCCGATGGAACCCCTGATCATCTTCGGCATGATCGTCGCCGTCATGCATGGCGTCTTCTCCGCCGCCACCACCTTGCTGGTGCGCAGCCTTTCCGCCACCGAGCGCTCCACCACCATCGTGCTCTGGCAATCCATCCTGATGACGGGCTTCACGGCGCTGACGCTGCCCTTCGTCTGGGTCACGCCCTCGGGACATGAGTGGCTGCTGCTGCTGGCGATCGGCCTGGTCGGCGGCGTGGCGCAGGTGATGCTGACCGAGGCCTTCGCGAGTGCGCAGGTCTCCTCGCTCGGCGCCTATTCCTATACGGGCATCCTCTGGGCGGTGCTGCTGGGCTGGATCTTCTTTGGCGAGGCGCCGGGCATCGCCACCTTCATCGGCTCGGGCTTGATCGTGCTCGCCGCCCTTTACATCATGCGGCGCGAGGCGATCCGCGCCGCCCAGAAACGAGGAACCGCGCCTTGAACATTCCTTTCCTGCGCGATGACCCGCTGGTGCATGGCGATGTGGAGCAGATCGCGCCCGGCGTGCGGCGCGTGCTGTGCAAGAACCCCGGTCCCTTCACCTATCGCGGCACCAACACCTATCTGATCGGCGGCGGTTCCTCGGTCGCGGTGCTCGATCCGGGGCCCGTGGATGCGGAGCACCTGGCCGCCATCCTGGCCGCGACGGCGGGCGAGCGGATCACGCATATCCTGGTCTCGCACACGCATCGCGACCATTCGCCGGGGGCGGCCGCGCTGCAGGCGGCGACCGGCGCGCCCACCCATGCCTATGGCCCGCATGCGACCCTCGGCGTGGAAAGCGGCGACCATGAATTCCAGCCTGATGTGAAGCTGCCCGATGGCGTGCCGCTCGAGGGCGGCGATTGGCGCGTGACGCCCATCTTCACCCCCGGCCATTGCGGCAACCATCTCTGCTTCGCCCTGGAGGGCACGGGCATCCTGTTCAGTGCCGACCATGTGATGAGCTGGTCCACCAGCGTGGTCAGCCCGCCCGACGGCAATATGCGCGACTTCATGACGAGCCTCGCCCGGCTGCGCGCGCGCGAGGGGCAGGACCATCTCTATTTGCCCGGCCATGGCCCGAAGCTGCCCGACCCCATGCCCTTCCTGGACGGGCTGGCCGAGCATCGGCGCCGGCGGGAGGCGCGGATCATCGCGGCCCTGCGCGAGGGCGGCGCCATGCCGATCCCGGCGCTGGTGGGCCAGGTCTATGGCCCGCTCGACCCCAAGCTGGTGACGGCGGCCGGCCGCAGCCTCCTCGCGCAGCTCATCATGCTGGAGGAGGATGGGGTGGCCGCCAGTGAGGGCGAGGTCTGGCGGCTGCGCGGGTGAGGGGGCTCAGCGGCTGATGGATGCGGGCGGCCCGCTGCCCGCCGAGGGCCAGGCGGCCGCGAGCCATGCCCGGCTGACCCCGGGCAGCCGGATCGCCACGCGTTATGATCTGCGGGACAGGATCGGCGCCGGCGCCTTTGGCACGGTTTGGGAGGCCTATGACCGCCGGCTGAAGCGGCTGGTCGCCGTCAAGGTCATGCCGTTGGGCCCGCCCGAGGATGCGCTGGCGCAGGAGAACCTGCACCGCTTCCGCGCCGAGGCGGAGGCCGTGGCCCGGCTCTCCCATGGCGGCATCGTCACCGTGCATGATGTGGGCGAGGAGGCGGATTTCGCCTGGTTCGCCATGGAGCTCATCATCGGCGAGACGCTGAAATCCGTGCTGGACCGCGGTGAGCGGCCGCCGGTGGCGGAGACGGTGCGGATCATCCTCCAGCTGCTGGAGGCGCTGCAGCACGCCCATGCGCGCGGCATCGTCCATCGCGACGTAAAGCCGGCGAATATCCTGCTCGTCATGGGGCTGGAGGAGGGGCTGGGCGAGGTCAAGCTGGCGGATTTCGGCATTGCGCGCATCGGCGATCGCGGCCGGACGCGCGATGGCGTGGTCATCGGCACGCCAGCCGCCATGGCGCCCGAGCAGCTGCGCGGGGAGCCGGCGGATCGGCGGGCCGATCTCTGGGCGGTGGGGCTGATCCTCTACCATTTGCTGACCGGGCGCCCCGCCTTCCCGGGGACGGGGTTCGCCGCGCTGCGCAGTGCGCTGAACGACACGCCGCCCCCGCCTTCCAGCCTTGTGCCCGATCTGCCGCCGGGTTTCGATGCGGTGCTGGAGCGCGCGCTGGCCAAGGACCCGGAGGAGCGTTTCGGTGACGCGGCCGGGATGGCCCAGGCGCTGCGCCAGGCCATGCGCGGGGCCCCCACGGAACCCCCACCCATGGAACCCCCACCCTGGGGGGGCGAGCCGGCGGCGGATACGGTGCGGCTCGAACCGGGCGGCGCGCTGCTTTTGCTGCCACCGCCGCCCCGTCCGGCGCCGCCCTCGCGCCGCCTGCCGGAACGCCTCGGTTTTCTGGCGCTGGGGCTCGTTCTCGGTGTGGCGCTCGCCGGCCTGGCCTGGGAGGCGCGGCAGGTGCCGCGCGCGGATGCGCTGGCGGTGGCCAGCCCGCCGGCGCCAGACCCCGCACCGGAATTGCCCGGGCCGGAGGCCCCGGCACCGGCCAGCCCGGCGCCGCCTGCCACGGTCGATGCCACGGCCAGCCTGCCATCCCCGGCGGCGCCGGTCCCGGCCGCGCCGCTGCCGCTCTGCCCGGCCGAACGGCTCGCGCTCCGGGCCGGCAGCCACCCCAGCTATGGCCGCCTGGTCTTCGATTGGCGGCGCAGCATGCGTTACGACTTCGCGACCCTGCCGGGTGGCGCGCGGCTGAGCTTTCCCGATGCGGGCTGCGCGCCGCCCGTCGCCACCCTGGCCCTGCCGCGCAACATCCGCGCCGTGACGCTGGACCCGATTTCCGGGGAGATCCGGCTGGAGACCGCGCCGGGCACCCGCGCGCGCGCCTATCGGCTGGAGGGCCGGGTGGTGGTGGATGTGCAGGATGGCGGGTGAGCCGCGCCGCGAAGGAGAGAAGCGCCTTCTGACGCCGGGACCGTGAGGCTCCGGACCTTGGCACCCGATGGCGTCCCGCCTTTCCCTGGGCCTCAGCCCAGCGGGCGTGAGGCGAAAAGGTTCAGCCCCAGCCCCTCGGAGAGGAATTTCGTCGCCAATTGGCCGCGCACGCTGTTCCCCGCCGCGTCCAGCGGCGGTGAGAAGACGCCGAGGCCCCCCTTGCCCGGCGCCACGGTGACGATGCCGCCCGCGACCCCGCTTTTGCCCGGCAGCCCCACCTCGTAGAGCCAGTCGCCGCTCTCCTCGTAGAGACCCGCCGTCGCCAGGACGGCCAGCACGCGCTGGCAGCGATCGGCATCCACCACGCGCCGGCCGGTCAGCGGATTGACGCCGCCCGCCGCGAGCGTCGCCCCCATCGCCGCCATGTCGCGCGCTGTGACCATCAGCGCGCATTGGCGGGTGTAGAGGTCGGTCGCTTCCTCCGGATCGGCATAGAGCCGGCCATAGCCGTGCAGCAGCTGCGCGATGCCCCGGTTGCGCTGGTTGCTCGCGGCCTCCGAGGCATGGACCACCCGATCCATCGCCAGTTCCCGCCCGGCGAAGGCCGAGAGACCCTGCCGGATGAAATCCCATTTCTCGGCCGTGCTGGCGCCGGGCACCAGGCTCGTGGTGGCGATGGCGCCGGCATTGACCATGGGGTTCATGGTGCGCGCGGCATTCAGCTCGATCGCCATGACGGAGTTGAAGGGCAGGCCGGTCGCGTTCACGCCGATCCTCTCGCGCGCGATGCCCCCGCCCAGCGCCTGGCAGACCAGGGCAAAGACGAAGGGCTTGGACATGCTCTGGATGGAGAAGGGATGGTCGGCATCGCCCACCGCGAAGCTGCGGCCATCGGCGCCGGTGATGCAAAGGCCGAACAGCGCGGGCGAGGCCTGCGCCAGCGCGGGGATGTAGTCCGCCACCTGGCCCTCGGTGACCGGGGCGAATCGCTCCCAGGCTTGCTGCATCAGGGCGCGCACCTGCTCGGCCGGCGGCAGCTGGCCGGTCGAGACGGGCATGGCGCCGGGGGCTTCCATGGCATGCAGGCGCTGGTCCAAGGGCGGTCTCCTGGCGGAATGCCGCACCAGACTAGAACATGCGGCGCGGCAGGGGAGCATGCGCGACGAGAGGGCCGCTGTGCCGGGCATCCCACCCGGATGGGAGAGCGTCGCATGTCCCACACGCCAAACGGAGGCGCCGCGCCTCGCTGATCCCCGCCGCCCATCGCGCCGGCTTCGCGAAGGAGCGCTCCGCTCGCCATCCCCGGCTCGGCGATGCCCTGGCCGCCCTGCGGCCGAGGCCGGGCGCGTGCCCGAATGGTTCGGTCCAGCCCTGACGCGCGCGGGCTGCCGTCCCGCCAGCCTTGACCGGCGACGGGACCGGGAGCCCGGCTGGGACGCAGCGCACGCGCCGGGAATGAAGAGCCTATTGTGGCAACCGGGCGGCCTGGCCTAGCGTGACAGGCACTCGATGTGCCGGAGCCATCGGAGGCAACGGTGCCAGCAGGAGGAAGATCGCAGGATGCGACGCATGTCATCATGGCTCGGAGGTGCTGCCCTCCTCGCACTCGCTGCCGGGCCTGCCGCAGCGCAGGCCCCGGCCGCCGAATCCGCGCCGGCCGTGGTGCCGGCGCTGACCACCGGCGTCCTGGCCGCGCTCTGCGGCGCCAATGCGGCCGAGGCCGAGGGCAGCACCGCCATCGGCTATTGCCGCGGCTTCATCGTCGGCGTCGGGCAGTATCATGTCGAGATTTCGCGCGCGGGCGGCATCCGCCCGGCCTTCTGCCTGCCCAACCCCACGCCCACGCTGGAATTCGTGCAGAGCGCCTTCGTGACCTGGGTGAACGCCAATCCGCAATACGCGAATGACCGCGCGGTGGATGGGCTGCTGCGCTGGGCTTCCACCGCCTATCCCTGCGCGGCCCCGCGCCGGGCCGGCCAGCGCTGACGCGAAAGGGAACGCCATGAAGCTCCGCATTCTCCTCCCTGCCGCCCTGCTGCTGGGCCTCGCCGCCTGCGACGAGCCGCGCCAGATCAGCCCGACCACGCAGCGCATTGGCGGCGGCGCCGCGGCCGGCGCGCTCACCGGCCTCGCCATCGGCTCCATCTCCGGCAATGCCGGCACCGGGGCCCTGATCGGCGCGGCGGCCGGCGGTGTCGGCGGTTTCGCCTGGGACCAGCACCAGCGCTCGCGCCAGCGCGCCTTTGAACAGGGCGTGGCCGCCGGACGCGCGGCGCCGCGATGATGCACCGGCCCGCCGCGCGCAACGGACGGCCCGCCGCCCGCCGCGCGGTGGAGCCAGGCTTGCTGGCGCTGGCCGCGCTGCTCGGCCTCGCACCCGTGGCGCAGGCCCAGGGCACGGATTCGGCGACCATCGCCGAGTTGCGCCAGCAATTGAACGAAATGCGCCAGCGCGACGCCGAGATGCGCCGCCGCATGGAGCAACTGGAGGCGCTGGTCGCACGGCAGGCGCGCCCCACGCCGGCGCCGCGTCCCGCGCCGCGCCCCACGCCGGGAACCGTGCAGGCTGATGCCCAAGCTGCCCAGGCCGCCGCGCGCGAGGCGCGTTCTGCGGCCGACCAGGCGCAAAGCATCCAGCGCGACCTGGCCCGCGCGCCCCTGCCGACCACCGGGTCCGCGGGCCTTCAGCGGGACGTGCCCGGGCTGCAACCCCACTCGGAAATGGGCGACCAGAGCGCGACGGGCGATGCGCTGCGCTCCGACCTGCCCGGCATCGCCTTCCGCGTGCCGGAGACCGAGACGCAGGTGCGGCTCTATGGCTGGGCCAAGCTTTCGGCCTGGAGCGACGCCAATGGCCGCAACCAGACCGATGCGCCGCTGCCTGGCGGCATTCCGCTGACGGCCAGCGCGGCGGATCGCCAGGGCGGCGATTTCGGCATGACGGCGCGCTTCAGCCGCTTTGGCCTGGATACTCGCACCCTGACCGGCTGGGGCACGCTGGAAACCCGGCTGGAAGGGGATTTCGGCGGCGGTTCGCCCACCTCCTCCAATGCCGTCTTCCGGCTGCGACAGGCTTGGGCGGAGCTGGGGGATGAGCGCTTCCGCGTGCTGGTGGGCCAGGCCAACAGCCTGTGGAATGAAGGCCTCTACGAGACGCTGATCGACGCCACCAACCTCAACCAGTCCTTCATCCGCCAGGCCCAGCTGCGCGCCTCGGCACGGCTGGCGCCGGGCTTGACCGGGCAGGTCTCGATCGAGGCGCCGGACACGCAATACACCTCCGCCGCCGGCGTCTTCACGCCCGACAGCCGGCTGGATGGCGGGGCGAGCCCGGCCTTCAACGCCATGCCGGATGTTCTCGCGCGGCTGACCTACCGGAAGGATGGGCTGGAGCTCGGCGCGCGCGGCATGCTCCGGCAATTGCAGCTCCGCACCGATGGCACGGCGGCCGAGGCCATGGCCGGTGGTTCGCGCAGCGCCACGGGCTATGGCGTGGCCGGGCATGTGCGCTTCCCCATGCGCTGGCTCTCAGGTGCCTTCGGCGCGGATGAGCTGCTCGCCATGGCCTATGTGGGCGAGGGGATGGGCCGCTACATGGCCGGCAGCACCAATGGGCAGGATGCGCTCTCCAATCTGGGCCTGGCGGGCGTGGGCGCGAATTTCAGCCTCGATCCGGTCCCGGCTTGGGGGGTGACGGCGGGGTATCGCCGCTTCTGGACGCCGCAGATCCGCAGCAACTTCACCTATTCCTACGCGCGGCAGGATTTCGCCGATTACGCGGGCGCCTATGCGCCCGGCTCGGCCAGTGCCACCGGACTGAACCGTGAGATCCAGCAGGTCTTCGCCAATATCATCTGGAGCCCCTTCGGCCAGATGCGGAATGGCGTCTTCGGCGCCGGCTGGCTGGATATCGGGCTGGAATATGTCTTCACCCGGCGCGACATCCAGGGCGGTGCCGCCGCCGCCGGGCCGGGGCAGGTGGGGCATGGCATCGCCAACCGCTTCCTCTTCGCCACCATCGCGCGGTTCTGACGGGTCTTGCCACGCAGTCTTCATCCCGCCATGCCGAAACGCCCTGGCATCCGCGGCCTGTTCCGCGATAACCCGGGGCATGGCGTGAAGGGGACGCGGATGCGGGGGCTTGGAGTCGTGCGGTGGCTCGCGGTTCTTCTGCTGCTGACGGGCTGCGCCAGCTATATCCGCCTGGATCCACCCCCGGCGCCCGAGACCGAGGCGATCCCCGTGCTCGGCATCCCCAATGCCCGCTTCTGGATGGATGCCTCGCCCGAGCCCCTGGTCCGCGAGGGTCGGATGATGGCCCTGCGCGAGGCGGCGGCCAATGGCGGCCAGCCGCTCGGGCCGCAGCATTTCCTGGCGCTTTCGGGCGGCGGCGACAATGGCGCCTTCGGCGCGGGGCTGATGCTGGGCTGGACCGCCGCCGGCACCCGCCCGGAATTCAGCATGGTGACGGGGATTTCCGCCGGCGCGCTGATCGCCCCCTTCGCCTTCCTGGGCCCCGAATACGACCCCGCGCTGCGCGATGTCTTCACCGGCCAGCGCCCGCAGGACATCCTGCTGCTGCCGCGCCAGATCATGGCGCCCTTTGCCTTGCTCTTTGGCGAATCCCTGGCCGATACCTCGCCGCTGCGCCGTCTCATCGCCCGCCACGCGGATGAGGCGATGCTGGCCGCCATCGCGCGGGAATATGCGAAGGGTCGGCTGCTGCTGATCGGCACCACCAATCTCGATGTGCAGCGCCCGGTGGTCTGGAATATCGGCGCCATCGCAGCGAGCGGGCATCCCGACGCGCTGGGCCTGTTCCGGCGCATCCTTCTGGCCTCCGCCTCCATCCCCGGCGCCTTCCCGCCCGTGCTCGTGGATGTGCAGCATGAGGGACGGACCTTCCAGGAGATGCATGTGGATGGCGGCGCCACCATGCAGGTCTTCCTCTACCCGCCCACCGTGAATCTCAGCGGGCAGGAGCGCGGGCGGTGGGTGCCGCGGCCGCGCATGGCCTATGTGATCCGCAACGGGCGCGTGGATGTGGAGGCGAGCAGCACGCCGCGGGGCGTGCTCAGCATCACCCGCCGCTCGGCCGCCACGCTGCTGCATTTCAGCGGGATCGGCGATATCAGCCGCATCCATCTCACCACGCAGCGCGACGGCGTGGGCTTCCGCGTCGCCTATATCGGCCGGGAATTCGACCATCCGCGGCGCGAGCCCTTCGACACCGCCTATATGCAGGCCCTCTTCGACTATGGCTTCGAGCGCGGGCGGCTGGGCGATGGCTGGCGCAGCGAGCCCTCGACCGTGGGCACCATCGCCGCCCCCTGAGACGCGCGGACCAGCAGCGGGATTCGGGGCGCATCCAGGACTGGCTTTCGGCATGTATTGTCGGGCAGCATGACGTCACAAGAACACCGCCCCTGGAGGCCAAATGTCCGAGCTTAACGCCGTCCTTGCCCATATCGACGCCAATCTGGACGCCGCGCTGGACCGGCTCTTTGCCGTCATCCGCATCAAATCCATCTCGACCGACCCGGCCTACAAGGCGGATTGCCAGGCCAATGCCGAGTGGCATGTGGCGGATCTGCAAAGCATCGGCTTCGACGCCGCCGTCCGCCCCACGCCCGGCCACCCGATGGTCGTGGCGCATGACCGCTCGGCGCCGGGGAAATCGGCGCTGTTTTACGGCCATTACGACGTCCAGCCGGTGGACCCGCTGGAACTCTGGGACCGCGACCCCTTCGAGCCCACCATCCAGACGCTGCCCTGCGGCACCAAGGTCATCACTGGCCGTGGCTCGGCCGATGACAAGGGCCAGCTCATGACCTTCATCGAGGCCTGCCGGGCCTGGAAGGCCGTGACCGGCAAGCTGCCCATCCCCGTCTCCATCCTGCTGGAGGGTGAGGAGGAATCGGGTGGCGTGAACCTGCCGGGCTTCCTGCAGGCCAATGCCGATGAACTCCGCGCCGATATCGGCCTGATCTGCGACACCAACATGTGGGACGCAGAGACGCCCGCCATCACCACCATGCTGCGCGGCCTCTGCGGCGAGGAGGTCATCATCCACGCCGCCGACCGTGACCTGCATTCGGGCTTCTACGGCTCGGCCGCCGCCAACCCCAACCGCGTGCTGGCCCGCATCCTGGCCGATCTGCATGACGAGAATGGCCGCGTCACGCTGGAGGGCTTCTATGACGGCGTGCCGGAGCTGGACCCTGGTCTGCGCGCGCAATGGGAGACGCTGGGCTTCACCGCCGAGGCCTTCCTGGGCGCCGTGGGTCTCTCCATCCCGGCCGGCGAGAAGGGCTACAGCGCCCTCGAACAGACCTGGTCCCGCCCGACCGCCGAGATCAACGGCATGGGCGGCGGTTATCAGGGCGAGGGCTTCAAGACCGTCATCCCCTCCATCGCCTCGGCCAAGGTGTCGTTCCGGCTGGTTTTCGACCAGGACCCGCACAAGGTGCGCGCTGCCTTCCGCAAGCATGTGATGGACCGCCTGCCGGCCGATTGCCGCGCCGAATTCATCGAGCATGGCTCGGGCCAGGCGATCCGCTTCCCGACCGACGACCCCGCCTTCCTCAAGGCGCGCGAGGCGCTGAGCGATGAATGGCCGAAGCCCGCCGTCTTCATCGGCGGCGGCGGCTCCATTCCGGTCACGCACCAGCTCAAGCAGTCGCTCGGGATGGATGTGATCCTGGCCGGCTTCGGGCTGGAGGATGACCGCATCCACAGCCCGAACGAGAAATACAACCTGGTCAGCTTCCAGAAGGGCATCCATTCCTGGGCGCGGATTCTGGATGCGCTGTCCAGGTGACGTGCCACCGAAAAATTGGACCGCGCTGACCCGGCGCGCGCATCATGCGCGCCGGAAACACCCTTGAAGGAAGCCGCAAGATGAGCGCCACCACGCCGGCCCCCAAGACCGCCATGCAGAAGATCCTCGATACGGTCGAGCGGGTCGGCAACAAGGTGCCGCATCCGGTGATGATCTTCGTCTATCTCATCGCCTTCATCGTCGTGCTTTCCACGCTGCTCTCCCTGTTCGGCGCCCAGGTCACCTACCAGGCCTATAACCCTGCGAGCGGAGAGATCGAGACCACGACCACCGCGGCGCGCGGCCTGCTGACGATTGACGGCATCCGGATGATGTACACGGGCGTCGTCGCCAATTTCATGGGCTTCAACGCGGTCGGCGTCATCATCATCGCCATGGTGGGCGTGGGCGTGGCCGAGGAAGCGGGGTTGGTGAAGGCGCTGATCCGCAAGCTGGTCATCATCGCGCCGCCCAAGCTGCTGACCTATATCCTCGTCTTTGTCGGCATCCTCTCCTCCATCGCGGCCGATGCCGGCTATCTCGTGCTGATCCCGCTGGCCGCCGCCGCCTTCCTGAGCGTGGGGCGGCATCCGCTGGCGGGTCTCGCCGCCGCCTTCGCCGCCGTGGCCTCGGCCTTCCTGGTGAATATCCTGATCGTCCCGGTGGATGGCATCCTCACCGAAATCACCAATGACGCGGCGCGGCTGGTGAACCCCAATGCCTCGATCGATCTGGCGGCGAATCTCTGGTTCTCCATCGGCTCCACCCTGCTGCTGACGGTGCTGATCGCCTTCATCACCGAGCGCGTGATCGAGCCGCGCCTGGGCAAATACACGGGCGACTACACCGTCCCCGGCGAGACCGGCATGTCCGAGGATGAGGCGCGCGGCCTGCGCTATGCCCGCAACGCCTTCTTCGCCGTGCTGGGCTTCGTGCTGCTGCTGCTGCTGCCCCCGGGCGCGCCGCTGCGCAATGCCGAGACGGGTGCCATGATCGCCAATTCGCCCTTCATGAACAGCCTGATCGTCACCATCGCGCTGATCTTCATGGTGTGCGGCATCGCCTATGGCAAAGGCGCCAAGACGATGACGACCACCAATGACGCGCTGGCCGCGATGCAGAAGGCCATCGGCTCGCTTTCGGGCCTGATCCTGCTGCTGCTGGTGATCAGCCAGTTCATCGCCTTCTTCAACTACACCAACATGGCGACCCTCGCCGCCGTTTCGATGGCGGAGTTCCTCAAGGCGCTCAACCTGCCCTCGATCGCGGTGCTGCTTGGCTTCGTCGTGGCGGTGATGGGCATTGACCTCATCATCACGGCCGCGATCGCCAAATGGGCGATCTTCGCGCCGGTCTTCGTGCCCCTGCTGATGCAACTCGGCATGGAGCCGGAGGTGGTGCTGGCCGCCTATCGCGTGGGCGACAGCCCGATGAACGCCATCACGCCGCTCAACGCCTATTTCGCGATGATCGTGACCTTCGCGATCAAGTATCAGAAGGATGCCGGCGTCGGCACGGTCATCGCGCTGATGCTGCCCTATGTGGTGCTGGTGAGCGTGGTCTGGACCGCCTTCCTGGCCGGCTGGTACCTGCTGGGGCTGCCTTGGGGCCTGTGAGAGGGGCGCGCGCCAAGGGTGATGCGCGGTGAGCGACATCGCCATCACCTTCGCCGTCATTGGCGCCATGGTCGTGTTGTTCGTCTCGAACCGCGTGCCGGTGGCGGTGGTGGCGCTCTGCGCGGCGCTGGTGCTGCACGCGGCGGGCATTCTTGAACTCTCCGAGGCGCTGGCCGGCTTTGGCGACACCACCATCCTCTTCATCGCCTCGCTCTTCGTGGTGAGCGCCAGCCTCGATGCCTCCGGTGTCACGGCCTGGGTGGGCCAGGTGCTGGTGCGCCAGGCGGGTCAGAGCCGCGAGCGGCTCTTGCTGCTGACCATGCTGCTGGCGGCCATGCTGACGGCGATGATCGGATCGAGCGGCGCGGCCGCGGCCCTCCTGCCGGTGCTGGTGCTGGTCGCGGTGCGGCTGCGCCAGGCGCCGGCGCAGCTGATGATGCCGCTCGCCTTCGCGTCCTATTCCGGCTCCATGCTGGTGCTGACGGGCAGCCTCGTGAATGTGCTCATCTCCGATGCGGCGGTGGAGCAGGGCATGCCGGGCTTCGGCTTTTTCGAGATGTCGCTGATCGGTCTCGCGCTGCTGGTGGGCCATGTCACCATCGTGCTGCTCTTCGGCGCGAAGCTGCTGCCAAGCCGCAGCACCCGCGGCATGCCGGAGGATCTCAGCCGGCATTCGGGCAAGCTCTCCGAGCAATACGGGCTCTTCGAGGATCTCTATCAGCTGGAGGTGACACCCGCCTCGCCCTTCATCGGCACGCCGCGCGCGGCCCTGGAATTGCGGCTGGAGGGACAGAACCACCCAGGCCTCAGCCTCATCGCCATTCGCGGGCCGGATCGCGTGGGTGCCGCGCGCCACCGCCCCCTGGCGGCGGGCGACATGCTCATCATGCGCGGTGAGGCGGCGGTGGTGGCGGGCTTCATCGCCGAGAACGGGCTGGTCCAGCTGAAGGGCGAGAAGCCCAGTCTGCAAAGTGCGCTGTTCAACCAGAATTACGGCTTCATCGAAGTGGTGCTGCCGCCGCGCTCCGGCCTGATCGGCGAAGCGGTCTTCCCCGGCATGATCACCGAGCGGGGGGATCTCATCATCCTTGGCATCCAGCGGCGCGGCGAGACGTTGGGCCCGGGCCAGGTGGTGCTGGCGCCGGGCGATACGCTGCTGCTGCAAGGCGCCTGGGAATCGCTGGAGGAACAGGCGCGTGACCCGGATGTGCTGGTGGTGACCGCACCCTCCGCCCTGCGTGGCCAGGCGATTCCGATGGGCACCGGCTCGCGCCGCGCGGTGGCCATCCTGCTGCTCATGGTGGGGCTGCTGGCCAGCGGCGTGGTGCCCAGCGTGCTGGCGGCCCTCATCGCCGCCTGCGCCGTGATCCTGCTGGGCGTGCTGAAGGTGGAGCGCGCCTATCGCGCCATCAACTGGAACATCCTGATCATGATCGCCTCGCTCATCCCGCTCTCGACGGCGATGTACAAGACGGGGGCGGCCTATCTCATCGCCGATACGCTGGTGGCGCTGGTGGGCAATGCCAGCCCCTACGCGCTGATGGCCGGGCTCTTCCTGCTGACGGCGGGCCTCGGCCAGCTGATTTCCAGCACGGCGACGGCGCTGATCATCATTCCCGTCGCCATCGCCTCGGCGGGTGCCATGGCGGTCTCGCCGCGCACGGCGCTCGTGACGGTGGCGGTGGGGGCCGCGGCCTCCTTTCTCACGCCCATCGCCTCTTCGGCCAGCCTGATGGTGCAGGGGCCGGGCGGCTATCGCTTCGGCGACTACTGGCGGCTGGGTTTGCCGCTGCTGATCTGGTCCTTCCTGGTCGCGGTGTTTCTCGTGCCCTTCCTCTGGCCGTTCGGACGCCCCGCATGAACAGCGATCTCGTGCTCATCCTGCTGCTGCTGCTGGCCGCCATCATCATGTTCGTCATCAACCGCCCGCGCATGGACGCGGTGGCGCTGCTGATGATCGTGCTGATGCCCTTCACCGGCGTGCTGACCATCAACGAGGCGATGGCCGGGTTTTCCGACCCCACCATCATCCTGATCGCGGCCCTTTTCGTCATCGGCGAGGGGCTGGTGCGCACCGGCGTCGCCCGCCGGCTGGGCGATTGGCTGAACGCGACGGCGGGCAGCAGCGAAACCCGCCTTTTGGTGCTGCTGATGCTGAGCGTCGCGGGGCTGGGCGCCTTCATGAGCGGCACGGCCGTCGTCGCCATCTTCATCCCCGTCGTGCTGCGGATCTGCCAGAACACCGGCATCGCGCCCTCGCGCCTGATGATGCCGCTGAGCATGGCGGCGCTGCTGAGCGGCACGCTCACCCTTGTCGCCACCGCGCCCAACCTCGTCATCAATGCCGAGTTGACGCGCCAGGGGGTGGAGGGCTTCAGCTTCTTCGCCTTCACCCCCTTCGGCCTGGTCTTCCTGGCCTTGGGCATCGCCTACATGCTCGTGGCCCGCCGCCTGCTGCCCCAGGGCGAGGCGCCGCGGCAGGGCCTCGCTGCCCCCAACATGCGGGACTGGGTGGCGCAATATGGCCTGGCCGGCCGGGCCTTCCGCCTGCGGGTGCGACCCGGCTCGCCGCTCTCTGGGATGCGGCTGGAGCAGATCGCCCAGCGCGTGCCGGGGGTGGATCTGCTGGCCATCGAGGTGCCGGGCCGCTTCGCGACCGAGGTGCTGCGCCCGCAGGGCCGCACCATCCTGATGCCCGGCCATGTCCTGCTGCTGGATGTGGTGGCGGAGGGCCTCGACATCACACGCCTCGCGGCCGAGGCGGGGCTGGAGCAACTGGCGCTGGATGATGGCGGCTATTTCACCGACCGCTCGCAGGAGATCGGGATGGTCGAGGCGCTGGTGCCGCCCGAATCCCGGCTGATCGGCCAGAGCGTGCTGCAGGCACGGGTGCGGGGCGAGATGGGGCTTACCGTGCTCGGCCTGCGGCGCGGCCGCCAGGTGCGCGGCGCGGATTTCCTGGAAGCCCAGCTCAAGGCGGGCGACACGCTGCTGCTGACCGGCTTCTGGTCCGACATCCGCAAGCTCGATCAGCATCTGGCGGATCTCGTGGTGTTGCGCCTGCCCGTCGAGGAGCGCGAGGTGCTGCCGGCGGCAAGCCGCGCGCCGCAGGCGGTGGCCGTGCTGGCGCTCACCGTCGGGCTGATGATCTCGGGCGTGGTCTCCAACGCGCATGCGGCGCTGATCGGCTGCCTCCTGATGGGGCTGCTGCGCTGCGTGGATTTCAACAGCGCCTATGGCTCGATCTCCTGGAAGTCGCTGGTGCTCATCGTCGGCATGCTGCCCTTCTCGCTCGCCTTGCAGCGCACCGGCGGCGTGGATCTGGCGGCCGATGCGGTGACCGCCGTCGCGGGCGAGGCGGCGCCCTGGGTCATCCTTGGCCTGCTCTTCGTGATCACGGCGCTGCTGGGCCTCTTCATTTCCAACACGGCGACGGCGGTGCTGATGGCGCCGGTCGGCATCGCGGTGGCGCAGGAGCTGGGCGTCTCGCCCTATCCCTTCGCCATGACCATCGCCATCGCCGCCTCGGCGGCCTTCATGACGCCCGTCTCCTCGCCCACCAACACGCTGGTGGTGGGGCCGGGCAATTACAGCTTCGGCGATTTCGTGAAGATCGGCGTGCCCTTCACGCTGATCGTGATGGCGGCGACGCTGGTGCTTGTGCCATGGCTGCTGCCGCTTTGATGTCTTTCGAAGGAATCCGCGCGCCATGAGCGACATCTGGATCATCGCCGCGATCATCTGCGTGGCCATCGTGCTCTTCGTGTGGAACCGCCTGCCGGTGGTGCTGGTGGCGATGGGCACGGGGCTCTCGCTCTGGGCGACCGGCGTGCTGACGCTGAACGAGGCGCTCGCCGGCTATGGCGACCCGGCGGTGATCTTCATCGCCTCGCTTTTCCTGGTCAGTGCGGCGCTGGAGCGCACGGGTGTGACCACCTGGGCCGGGCAGCAGCTCATCGCCCAGGCGGGCGAGGAGAGCCGCGCGCGGCTGCTGGCGCTGATCTCGCTGCTGGTCGCCTTCCTGACGGCGCTGATCAGCGTGAATGGGGCCGTGGCCGCCCTGCTGCCCGTGGTGGTGGTGATGGCGGTTCGCCTGAAGCGCGCCCCCTCGCAATTGCTGATGCCGCTGGTCTTCTCGGCCCATGCGGGCTCGATGCTGGCGCTGACCGGCACGCCGGTGAACGTGCTGGTCTCGAATGCGGCCTATGAGGCGGGGCTCGGCCGCTTCGGCTTCTTCGAATTCACGCTGGTCGGCGTGCCGCTGCTGCTGGGCACCATGGCCATCATCATCCTGTTCGGCCAATTCCTGCTGCCCACGCGCGGCGGCCCCTCCATGCCCGCGGATTTCTCCGCCCATGCGCGCACGCTGGTCGAGCAATATGGCCTGCAGGATGGGTTGTTCCGACTGCGCGTGCGGGAAAGCTCGGCCTATGTCGGCGCCACCACGCCGCTGGATTTCAGCGCCTATCCGGGGCTGAAGGTCATCGCCATCCAGGAGGGGGACACGGCGGCGCCCTTGAAGCGCGGCTACATCGCCATGGGCGACCACATCCTGGTGCGCGGCGATGCCGAGGAGGCGGCGCGGCTGGCCGCCGACCAGCATCTGGCCTTCCGCCCGGAAGACGGCGATGCCGGGGCCGAGGAAGCGCTTTTCAACCGCCGCTCCGGCCTGGCCGAGGTGATGATCCCCCCGCGCTCCGCCATGATCGGGCGCGAGGTTTTTCCTGGGATGACGACCGATAGCGGCGATCTCATCATCATCGCGGTCCAACGCGCCGGCGCCGATGCCGGGCCGGGCGCCACGAAGCTTGAAGCGGGCGACACCATGCTGCTGCAAGGCACCTGGAAGGCGCTGGACATCCGGCTGAACGACCCCGAGGTGCTGGTGGTGAACTCGCCCGATGTGGTGCGCCGCCAGGCGGTGCCGCTGGGGCAGGGGGCGAAGCAGGCGCTGATCATCCTGGGCGGCATGGTCTTCCTGCTGGCGACAGGCCTGGTGCCCGCCGCGGTCGCTGGGCTGTTGGCCGGCTTCGCGCTGATCCTGACTGGCGTGCTGACGGTGGAGCAATCCTATCGTTCGGTGGACTGGACCACGGTGATCCTGGTCGGCGCCATGATGCCGCTCTCCGCCGCCATGGAGCAGAGCGGCGCGGCGCGTCTGATGGCCGAGGGGCTGGTGGCCGTGGTGGGCGATGCCGGGCCCTATGCGCTGCTGGCGGGACTTTTCATCCTGACGGCCGTGCTGGGCCAGCTTATCAGCAACACGGCGACGGCGCTCATCGTCATTCCCATCAGCGTCGCGGCCGCAACCGGCATGGGCGTCTCGCCGCTGCCGGTGCTGATGTCCGTGGGTGTGGCCGCCGCCGCCGCCTTCCTGACGCCGATCGCCACCCCCACCAACCTGATGGTGATGGGGCCGGGCGGCTATGCCTTTGGCGACTACTGGAAGCTGGGCCTGCCGCTGATGATCTGGTTCTTCCTGGTCTCGGTCTTCCTGGTGCCGCTGATCTGGCGGTTTTGACGGCGGTTGTCGTCAAGGGTGGCGGCAGGGTCGGGGCGGTCAGCGCGCGGCCCTGCGCCGGTCAGCCAAAGGTGGCGGATGAGGCGAAGGAGACCGCGAGGTTCGGCCACGGCCAGCCGATGCGGCGAAGGCGAGACTCCACGGCGTGTGGATCGCGATGTCCGTCGGCTTCACGTCGTCTGACCTGTCCGGAGGGAGGCGCTCAGTCAGCACAGCCCTACCACAAGGCGCCATGCGCCTGACTCGATGCGTGAAATACGCCGTTATCCGGAAGATAGCATCCAGAAGGTGAAAGAAGCTCGTTATAGAATTACCGAACTTACCAGGGAGTTCCGCCGCGATTTTCCCACTCTTCGGTGCCTTCAAATTTATCCTTCTTCCACTTGAGCTTGAAGTTCACTTCTTTGTTATTATTCATCAAATAAGCGAGCGTCTTGAAGGGAATTCCTCCAGCCGCGTTGATAAAGGAAATATTCGCATCCCCAGTATAGCCAGGATACTTGGCGCCTTGAAATATGGCCGGCTCACGCGAAAGAAGAAGAATCCAGTAGGCCCTCGCCCGAAGTTCGGCAGTTCTTCTGATCAGAATCGTATGATTTTGGCGAGCTTCCTGCCTTGCAGCGGCGACGCTTCGCCTCGCTGCTTGCCAGCGCTGCAATCCGGTGCCGCCATAACCGCCCCAGATCAGGGAAAAGCTCGAGGTACTGTCAATCTTACCGTCGTGACCAGCCAGGCCCCTGATGAGTGTGTCCCGGTCCTTCGCGACGATGAGATAGCCGCCCACGTACAAGCCGAAAGTCTCCGCCGATTGGCGCCGCGTCATGGTCGGATCAAAGATCGCGTCGGAGGAGACATCCTGTCCGATGATAAACTGAGCGAGATCATTGCCGGGCGTCGCTTTTCCACAGACCTCGTAGACGGTCTTTAACGGAACCTGGTAGCCGCGAATGAACATTCCTGACGCCCTCCCTTGAGCAAAAATTTTATCTCTCGCTACATTATTGCTTGATGTGGCGGAAGTGTCTTTTTTTTGTTGCCAATGCAGTTTGGTTTGGGGCGAGGCGGTCGCTGAGCCAGCCGTCGAGACGCGGGGGAGCGGCGCGACAAGAACGGGCTTGGCAGGCTGCTGAAAAACGATGAGCCGGGATCGAGCGGCCTGCCGCTCGGCTACCCGGGCAGGAAGCCAGTTACCCGCACCTTAACGAGGTTGTTGATTTCAACCGCCAAAGGAAGATGCAAGAAACCCTTTTCCCTGGTGGGAGAGCGCAAGAGGGCAAAGCCTTCTCGCATGCCTGGCCTTGTTCCACAGCCTGTTAGTGCATGATGCGTCGAGGCGGAATCGCCGAAGCGCTGGATCATCCTCTCAGCACAGGCTGGAGCACGCGGCGTGAACACATGCGAACGCAACGCGCTTGAGGACCAGCAGAGCCCACATCTGATCCAGAGACCCCGGCAGGAGCAGCGCGGCGCGGGGCGGCTGATGGCCAAGGGGCTTCTGGCGGGGTTTTTCATTCTGCCTGCGGTGCTGGACCAACTGATCAGCGACACGGCGACGGCGCTGATCGTCATGCCGATCAGCGTCGCGGCCGCGACGGGCATGGGCGTCTCGCCGCTGCCGGTGCTGATGTCGGTGGGCGTGGCGGCGGCCACCGCCTTCCTGACGCCGATCGCGACGCCGACCAACCTTATGGTGATGAGGCCGGGCGGCTATGCCTTCGGCGACGACTGGAAGCTCGGCCTGCCGCTGATGATCTGGTTCTCCCTGGTCTCGGTCTTCCTGGTGCCGCTGATCTGGCGCTTCTGAGCGCGCGCGGGCGCACCGCGCGCCGGGCCCGGGGCCTGCATCCGCCGCGCGGCCGCGCCTCAGAACAGGATCGCGACCACCGCCCCGATCAGGATGTTCACCACCACCGCCACCACCACGACGGAGAGCGCGAAGCCCATCACCCGCTCCTTCGGGATGCGCATCACCGTGGGCGTGCCGATGTAGAAGAGAAACAGGCTGTAGAGCCCGCCCGCCAGCGCCGCGACCCAGCCGATGAAGGGGATGATCAGGCAGGCGCCCCCGATCCAGGAGGCGGTGGGGGCATAGGCGGCGAGTTTCAGCGCCGCAGCCGGATCAACCGGCCCGCCGAAGCGCGGCGCCAGCACCTCCACGATCTTCGCCAGGACGAAGATGCCGGCCAGCGCCAGCACAAAGCCCACCACCGTGCTGCCGATCAGCGCCAGCGAGCCCCCGCCCATCAGGGAGGTGCCGATCAGCCCCCCCAGGGCCGAGGCGCCCAGCAACGGCATGACATAGGATTTGAACAAGGCGCCGGTCGCCAGCGGCTCGGCCGCGATGATCGCCCATTCCTTCACCGGGTCCAGCAGCAGCCCCTTGGCGCGCGCGACGATGTCCATGGCCTCGATCCTTCCGCAGGGCAGCTTGTGCCCACATCCTGCGCGCGCCCATTGCGCGGGTGCAAGCATCACCTTCCGCCCGCGTGGGGGATGCGCCATCCTCCCGCCAGCCAGGAGGGACCGCCCATGTCACTGATTCACCTCACTGCCCGCGAAGCTGTTGCCAGGCTTGCGAAAGGCGAGGTCTCCCCGCTCGAACTGGTGGAGGCCGCCGCCGCGCGCATCGCCGAGGTGGAGCCCGCGGTCAATGCGCTGCCCACCCTCTGCCTCGACCGCGCCCGCGCCCATGCCAGGCGCCTGATGGCGGGCGAGGGGCGCGAGATGGAAGGCCAGCCCGGCTGGCTCGGCGGGCTGCCGGTTTCCATCAAGGACCTGACCGATGTGGCGGGGGTGCGCACCACCTATGGCTCGCCCATCTTCCAGGATCACGTCCCCGACAAGTCCCACCCCGTGGTGCAGCGCATCGAGGCGCGGGGCGGCATCGTCATCGGCAAGTCCAACACGCCGGAATTCGGCGCCGGCGGCTCCACCTTCAACGAGGTCTTTGGCCGCACGCGCAACCCCTGGAACACCGCGCTCACCTGCGGCGGCAGCACGGGCGGCGGCGCCGTCTCGCTCGCCACGGGCGAGGTCTGGCTGGCGCAGGGCACGGATCATGGCGGCAGCCTGCGGCGGCCCGGCACCTATTGCAGCGTGGTGGGCATCCGCCCCTCGCCGGGCCGCGTCACGCGCGGCACGGTCAACAACCTGTTTGCGCCGCTCTCCGTGCAGGGGCCGATGGCGCGCAACATCCCCGACCTGGCGCTTTTCCTCGACACCATGGCCGGCTGGTGCCCGGCCGACCCGCTGACCTATGACGCGCCCGCCGTGAGCTACAGCCAGGCCGTGGCCGAGGCGCGTCCGCCGAAGCGCGTCGCCTTCACCATGGACTACAACGGCGCGCTGCCGATTGACCGCGAAAGCCGCGCCATCTGCTTGGACGCGATGAAGCACTTCGAAGCCATGGGCTGCATCGTCGAGGAATTCGCCCCGGATCTCGGCGAACTCACCGAGGCCTTCCTGGTGCTGCGGAGCCAGAATTTCGTGGTGGATCGCGAGATCCAGATGCAGACGCATCGGCATCTGCTGAAGCCCGACATCATCTGGAACACCGAGCTTGGGCTGAAGGCCACGCCCAGCCGCCTGGCCTGGGCGGATCGCGAGCGCGCTGCCTTCTACCGCCGCATGGTGGCGCTGTTTGCGCGCTACGACGTCTTCGTGACGCCCAGCGCCGGTACGCCCGCCTTCGATGTGATGCTGCGCAACCCGGAGAGCATCGCGGGCCGGAAGCTCGAGAACTACATGGCCGGCTCGATGCTCAATGCGGCGATGACCATGGTGGGCTCGCCCGCCGTGGCCGTGCCCTGCGGCTTTGACCAGTATGGGCGGCCGGTGGGGTTGCAGATCGCCGCACCCTCGCGGCGGGATGAGGTGGCCTTGCAGGCGGCGGCGCTGTTCGAGCAGCAGACGGGGCTGGACCGGATGTTGCCGATTGATCCCAAGGCGGGCAGCGTGCCGCCTTACGAAGAGTAAGAAAAAGGGGCCTCCGGCGGCTGGGGCCGAGAGGCCCCAGACCCCAATCCATTCAAGGGGTCTGGGGCCCCGGCCCCAGCCGCCGGAGGCCTTTTTCTACTTCTCTGCGATGGCCCCGATCGCGCCCGCCAGCACCTTCAGCGCCGCGCCAAAATCCTCCAGCTCCATCGCCTCATGCGGATTGTGGCTGCCATTCTGGTTGCGGATGAAGAGCATCGCCGAGGGTACGCCCTTCAGCACGAAGCTCGCGCAGTCATGCCCGGCGCCGGAGGTCATCTCCATCACCGGCACGCCGGCCGCCGCCGCACTCTCGCGCAGCGCCGCGCGCAGGCGCGGGTCCATCAGCGCGGGGGCCGCGCGCATCCCCTCGCCATAATCCATCCTCACGCGGCGCTTCGCCTCGGCCTCGGCGGCCATCTCGGCCATCAGGGCCACCACGGCATCCAGCACGGAATCCTGCTCGCTGCGGATGTCCAGGCTGAACGCCACCTCGCCCGGGACCTTGGTGGGGGCGTGCATGGCGGCGGGGGTCCAGAACTCGCCCAGGGTCAGCACCAGGTCGCCGCCCTGCGCCTCCACCTGGTCCCAGAGCGCATCCAGCCGCGCGGCCAGCTGCGCCACGGCCAGCACCGCATCCTGGCGGAAGCCGCGCGGCACCGCGCCCGCATGGTTCCAGGCGCCGCGCGCGCGGCAGATCGGGTGGCGCAGGATGCCGCGAATGCCGGTGACGATGGCGCAGGGCAAATCCGCGCCGACCAGCACCGGCCCCTGCTCGATATGCGGCTCGATGAAGGCGTGGATTCGCACAGGGTCCAGCGAGGCGCGGCCATCGCGGATGAATTGCGGATCAAACCCTTCCTCGATCATGTGCTCGGCCAGCGTCTTACCGCTGTCGGAGCGGCGGGCCGTGTCCGGCACATGCGGCGGCAGCAGGCCGAAGGCGGCGCGGCTGCCGATATAATTCACCGGAAACCAGCACATCTCCTCGGCGCGGATGCCGAGCACGGTGAGGTCGCGCGGCAGCACGCGCCCCTCCGCGCGAAGCTGCGCCACGAGTGCCAGGCCCATCACCACGCCCGCCGCGCCGTCGAAATTGCCGCCATGCGTCACGGCATCGAGATGCGAGCCGATCATCACCGGCGCGAGGCTGCGATCCGCGCCGGGCAGCGTCATGAAGAGCGTGCCCACCGGGTCCACGCGGCATTCCAGCCCCAGCGCCTCGGCCGCTTCACGGATGATGGCATGCGCCATGCGCTCTCCCAGGCCATAACTGGCGCGCGAGACGCCGGGCGGGTCGAGCGAGGCATCGCGCAGCGCGTCAAACAGCTGCGCGGCGAGGGGCATGGCGCTCATCATGGCCTCACCGCCGCCGCCGCACGGCCCGCCTCCTGGGCTGGCTGGCGTCGAAGGCCTCCACCGTCGCTTCGGCGATGAGGCCGAAGAGGGGGAAGCCCTGCGCCGGGCTGTCCCCGGCGAGGTCCCGGGCCACCAGGGCGAAATCCAGCCAGGCGTCCTCATCCTCCACCGCGCCGGCCCGCAGCGTCGCCGCCATCCAGGCGCAGCGGCCGGCCCAGACGGCGCGCCGCCGGGGCAGCAGCTTGGTCTGCACGGCCGCAATGCGCGCTTCGCGCTGGGGGAGGGGCTTGAGCAAGGCGTCCACCGCTTCACCCGCTTCGAACCAGGAGGTCAGGCTCGCGTAGCGCTCCGGCCAGTCCAGGCTGGCCGCATGGGCGGTCTGGGTCGCCTCGGGCCCAGTCCGCGCGGCGGGCTGGTCGGCGAGCAATTGCTCGGCCAGCGCCTGGGGCACGAGGGCGGCCGGCTGGACGAGGCCGAGCCCGAGTGCCTCGGTCACCTGCAGCAGGCCGAAAGGCGGCGGCACCTGCCGCGCCAGGTTGACCACCAGCGCATCGGCCAGCCGCTGGGCGACGAGGCTGACCGGCACGTCCAAGGCTTCCGTCTCGCTCACGATCTGCCGCAGGACGCTGTCCGCATCGCGCTTCGAGAGCCCCTCGCGCAGCCAGGCATCGGCCACCCCCTCCTCTTCCTTGACGAAGAAAGCAGCCAGCGCGAACTGGCGCCCGGACTTGAGCAGGGCGAAGAAGCTTTGCGCCCCCGCACCGTCGCACATCGAGGCCAGCAGCCGGCTGATCGCGATGGGCGGTGCGGCCACCGGCGGGGCCGCATGCGGGCGCAGCGCGCGGATTGCCTTGTCCAACCCCTTCTGGCGCGCCGGGGGCAGCCAGACCCGCAGCCGGACCAGCCACTCGATGAGGCGGCTCGGGGCGGGGTTTTCCCGCGCCGTCGCCACCAAGCTTTCCACAACGGCGCGGCCCGGCGCGGGCTCGGGGTCCAGCAGGAAGCCCAGGGCGGCCGCGCGCAGCGCGAAGGCTTCGGCACCCGCGAGCGTGGCCGCCATGGCGGCGCGGTGCTCGGCGCTGAAGGCCGCGCCGGTGGCCGATAATTCGGCGAAAATGGCAAAGGGGTCCTGGCCCAGCGCTTCGGCGAGCGGCGCCAGCTGCTCCAGGATCTGCGCGTCGTCCGCATCGGGAGGGACCAGCGGCAATTCCCCTTCCAGATTGTCCATCATGGCCGCCTTCAGCGCCGGGGCCACTTCCAGCCCGGCCTCCATGAAGGCGCGCGCGATCAGCATGATGGTGAAGGCGGGGATGTCCCGTGCCGTGACCGCCCTCTCCGCCGCGTCGCGGAGCTGGGCGAGGTTGGCCCGCGCGGCGGCGCTGCCGCCATTGGCCGCGATCCGCAAATGGGTCAGCGCCGCTTGCAGCAGGACGCAGCAGGCCTGGATCATCGGCTCTGAGGGGCGTTTCTTTCCGGTCTCCGCGAGCAGGCAGGCGATGATCTCGGGCGCGGCACCGCCCTCGCCGAGCAGGGCGCCGGCCTCGCGGGCCGTGTCAGGCGGCTCGCCCTGGGCCATGGCTTTCGCCAGGATGCGCGCGAGGCCTCTGACGTCTTGTGGTCCTGCCAATATCTGCTCCCGCACCTGCCCAGCGCCCGATGGTTGGCAGTCCAGCATAAAGGATCCGGCCGCCCCGCGAAGGGCGGGCTACTCTACCGTCGCGCCCGAAATCCGCACCAGCTCGGTCACGCGCGGCAATTCGGCCGTCTGGAAGGCGGCGAATTCCTCAGGCGTGCTGCCCACCACCTCATAGCCGAGCTGCTCCATCCGCGCCTTCACGGTGGGCGTGGCGAGGCCCGCGCTGATCTCGCGCGAGAGGCGCAGCACCACGGGCGCGGGCGTGCCCGCCGGCGCGAAGACGCCGAGCCAGGAGTTGAAGAGATAGCCCGGCAGCGCCTCGCCCACCGTCGGCAGCTCGGGCAGTTGCGGCGAGCGTGCGGCGCGGGTGATGCCGAGCGCCCGGACCTGGCCGGCGCGCACCTGCTCGATGGCTTCGACCACGGGGGTGAACATCACATCCAGCCGGCCGGAGACAAGGTCCGCCATGGCGGGCGCGCCGCCGCGATAGGCCACCTGGGTGAAGCGGATGCCGGCCTGGTGCTCAAAGAGGGCCGCGGCAAAATGCTGCGAGGAGCCGGCGCCGGCGATGCCGCAATTCAGACTGCCCGGTGTAGCCTTGGCGCGGGCGATCAGTTCGGCGGTGCTTTGCGCGGGCAGATTGGCGCGCACGACCAGCAGGCAGGCGCTGAGCGCCACCAGCGAGACCGGCGCGAAGTCCCGCACCACATGGAAGGGGAGGTTGCGATACAGCGCCTGGTTCGTGGCATGCGTGCCCATCGAGCCCATGACGAGGGTGTAGCCATCGGGCGTGCTGCGCGCGACATGCTCATTGGCCAGGTTGCCCGCGGCGCCGGTGCGGTTCTCGACCAGCACGGATTGGCCGAGCCCGCCGGTGATGGCCTGGGCCACGATGCGCGCCGTGGTGTCCGTGCTGCCACCCGGCGCGAAACCGACCAGCAGGCGAACGGGCCGATCCGGCGCCCAGGCGGGCTGGGCGTGCGCGGCAAAGGGCAGGGCAAGCAAGGCGGGCAGGCTGCGACGAAGCATGGGGGCGATCCTCAGGTTTTTATTTCGCCCATTCGAGCGCCCGAGCTGCCCCAAAGGCAAGGGGTCTGGGGCCGCAGCCGCCGGAGGCCTTTTTTTCCCTAATACTCCCGCTCCCAGGTCACCCCCAACCGATCCCCCGCCGCCCCCGTGCTGGTCTGGCCTTCCAGCCGCAGCCGGGGCGTCAGCTCCACCTGCACCCCCACGCCCGGCGCCCCGCCGGCCGTGCCCTGCCGGATGCCGAGATAGACGCCCGGCGCCACATAGCCGCCCGCCTCCAGCGCCGCCCCGCCCGTGCCATCCGAGGCGACGCCCAGCCGGTCCAGCCCCAGCCCGCGCCGCAGCCGATCCACCGCGCCCAGGGCCGGTGTGGGCAGGCCCGCGAGCTGGGCCGCCGCCTGGGTGATGGTGACGATCTCGAAGGGCGAGAGCCGGCCCGTTTCGCGGTCAAACAGCAGGCGCGCCAGGGCTTCGTCCTGCGGCAATTCGGGCTCGGCCGTGACGGCGATCTCCGGGGCGGCGGGGTTGCCGGTGATGGTGAGGTTGATGGTGTGGGTGCGGCTGCGGGCGCTGGCCAGGAAATCCAGGCTGGGCGTGAAGCTGGCGGCGTCGAAGCCGATGATGCCGCGGCTGAACTCCAGCCTTCGCCCGGCCAGGTCGAAGCTGCCGCGCCTCAGGCGAAAGCCGCCCGCGGGGATGGGGGCGGCCAGCGTGCCGCGCAGCGTCAATTCGCCGCCCAGCTCCGCCTCCAGCCCGCGCCCGCGCAGGAAGATGGCGCGCGGCGCGCTGAGGGTGAGGTCCAGCGCCATGGGCAGGCTGGGCTTGGCCGGGGGCGGGCGCGGGGCGGGCGGGGCGGGGCGGCCGGGCGGCAGCGGCCCGATCTGCCGCACGGGGCCGAGGCTCGGCACGCTGGCGGGCAGGCTTTCGGGGATGCGCAGATCGGCCCGACGCAGCGTGACGCGCCCGGCCAGGCTGCCGCCCGAAAGCAGGGGTCCGGCCAGTTGGAGATCGGCATCCAGCACCGCCTCGCCCAGCGTCCCGCCGATCGGCCGCGCCCCTTCGGCGCGCAGCCGGAACTGCGCGGGCAGGCCCTCGCCCAGCGGCTCGATCCAGCCCTGGGCAGAGAGGGTGCCGCCGCCGCCCGTGCGGCCGGTGAGGCTCTCGACCAGGATCCGCTGGCCCTGGGCGGTGAAGCGCCCCGCCACCCCCTCGATGCGCGTGCCATAGATCGGGTTGGCGTAGCTCCCCTCGCTCAGCGTGGCGCCGCCGGCCAGCATGGGGGCGCCGGGGGTGCCGCTGGCCCGCAGGTCGAGCGCGAGTCGCCCGGCCACGCGGTCGGCGCCGCCCGCCAGATAGGGCCGCGCCAGGGCACCGAGATCGAGCCGCCCGCGCAAGCCAGCCTCGAAGGGCCGCGTGGCCCCCAGCCCGCTGGGCTGCTGCGCCGTGAGGTCGAGCTGCACGGCCGGCCCGGCGGTGAGGCGCGCTTCGGCCCGCAGCGCCTCGCCCTGCAGCCGCGCGGTGGCGGTGAGCTGGGCGGGGGGCAGCTGGGGCGCATCGCGCGCGCGCAGCGCTTCGACACGCAGGCTCGCCTCGATGTTCGGCGCGGCAAGGCGCCCGCTGGCCGTGGCCTGGCCCGAGGCCGTGCCGGTGACGAGCCCGGCGCTGAGGGGGCCGAGCGGCACGGCGGCCAGGTCAGCCCGGGCCGAGACCTGCCCGTCCTGCACCCGGCCTTGCAGCGCGAGGTTGCCGCCGCGCCGGCTGGCGAGGCGCGCGGGCTCCAGGACCACATCGCCCCCCGGGTTGATCCGCAGCCGGGCGGGGGCGGAGAGCGTCAGCGCATCCGGCCCGGCGCGTGCCTCCAGCCGGGATAGGGTGATCCGCGCCTCCTCCGCCACCCAGGCGAGGTCGCCCGCCAGGTTCACCGCGCCCTCGGGCAGCGTCACGCCCAGGCGGAAGGCGAGGGCGGCGAGGCTCCCCTCCGCCTCGGCCAGCAGGCCAGCGCGGGTGGCGCCGGCGCCCACACCGCTGCCCTCCAGCCGCAGCCTGAGCCCCTGGGCCGCGGGGCCGGCCGCGTCGGGGAGGTGCTCGGCGGTCAGGCTGGCGCTGAGCCGCCCGGCCAGGCCGAGTTCCAGGCGGCTGAGATCGGGCGCTTCCAGTTGCAGCGACCCGGCAAAGGGGCCGGCGGGCAGGGGGCCCTGGCCGGCCCCGCTGAGGCTGATCTCCGCGAAACGCGCTTCCAGCCGGTCGAGATGCAGCATCTCTCCCGCGCGGCGGGCGTCGAAGGCGAGGGTGAGCGGGCGGGACTGGAACTGGCCCTCGGCGCTGACGCTGGCCTGGGTGAGGGAGGCGTTGGCGGAAAGCCGCAGCCCCTCCAGGAGCTGGCCCTGGCCTTCCAGCCGATCGGCGCGCAGCTCCACCTGCATGACCGGCGCCGCGGGGCTGCCGGAAAGGCGGCCCTCGGCGGTGATGGCGCCGGTCAGGCGCGGCGGGTCGCGGGCGGCGAGTGTGAAGGCGAAGTCGAGGGGCGGCGCGATGGGCCCGGCGAGGGTGGCCGCCAGCCGCTCGCCCGTCAGCCGCGCGGCGATGCGGGCGGGGGTGAGTTGGGCTTCCAGCCGCAAGGCCTCGCCCAGCCAGGCATCGGCCTCGCCCAGCCCCGCAAGGCCATCGCTGGTCAGGGTGAGGTCCAGCAGGGGTGCGGCGAGGCGGCCGCTGGCCGTCCCCTCGGCCACCAGCGCCCGCCAGGTGAGCCCGGGCGGGAGGAAGGCAGCGAAGCGCTCCGGGCTGGCGGCTTCGAGCCGGAACCGGGCGGAGAGCGCCTCGGCCGCATCCAGCCGCGCGCTGCCCTCCAGCCGCCCGGCCGGGAGGGTCAGGGCCAGGCGGTCCAGGCTCAGCGCGCCATCGGGGGTGCGGCCCAGCGCGGCGGCGAGGGTGAGGGTCTCGGCCAGCGGGGCGAATTCCGCCGGCAGCAGCCCGGTGGGGGTGGCGCCGCCGGTCAGGGTCAGGGCCAGGGCGCCCTCGGGCGAGAGGCTGACCTCCCCCGCAAAGCGGGCCTCGGCCGGGCCGAGGGCGGCGTTGAGGCGCCAAGTGGCGCCGCTGGCCGGCCCATCCAGGGTGAGGTCGGCCGAGAGGGGCGCATCGGGCTGCCCGGCGAGCGCCGCAACCAGCCCGCCCGGCGGCTCGCTCGCCGTGAGGCGCGCGGTGAGATGTGCGCCATCCAGCGCCAATTCCAGCCGCGCCTCGCCCGGCCGATCCAGCCGCTGCAACGCCAGCCCGGCCGAGAGCCGCGCCGCTTCCAGGCCGAGCGCGCCCGTCAGCGAGAATTCCGCTGCCTGGCCCAGCACCGGGGCGCCCAGGCTGATCCGCTCCAGCGCCAGCGCGTCCAGCTGGATGGCCAAGGGCAGATGCGGCAGGCGCGGCAGGGCGAGGGGCGCGGGCTCGCTGGGCGCGGCGGGGGGGAGGCGGTGCAAGGCGATGCGGCGGGCCGCCACCGCCTCAAGCCGCAGGCGCCGTTCCCACAGCTCGCGCCAGGCGAGGCGCAGTTCCACCCCCTCCAGCTCCAGCCAGGGGCCTTCGGCATCGCTCAGGCTGAGGCGTTCCACGGCCAGGCGGCTGGGCAGGGGGCCGGATATGCCTTCCACCCGCAGCCCCGGCACGAAGCCCGCGGCGAAGCCGAGCCCCCAGGGGGAGAGCAGCGCGCCCAGCAGCAGCACCGGCAGGGCGATCACGACGGCAAGGATCAAGAGGGCGCGGCGCATCAGAAAGGCCCCATCAGAAGGACTGGCCGATGCCGACATAGAAGCCAAAGGCGCTGCTGCCCTCCTGCTTCACCAGCGGCAAGGCGATATCGGCGCGGATCGGCCCGATGGCGGTGTAGTAGCGCACACCGAGGCCGGCGCCGATGCGCAGCTCATCCGTCGGCGCGAAGGATTGGGTGCCCACGGCGCCGACATCCACGAAGGCCACCGCGCCCAGATTTGCGCCGAAGCGCTGGCGCCATTCGATGGAGCCCTCCAGCAGGCTCGCGCCGCCCGCCGGCTTGCCCTGCGCCGTGCGCGGGCCGATGGACTGGTAGTCATAGCCGCGCACCGAGCCGCCGCCGCCCGCATAGAAGCGCTGGCTGGGCGGCACATTGGGTGCCGTGCTGTTCAGCAGGCTGCCCAGCGCCCCACGCAGCGCCAGGATGCTGCGCCCATCGCCCGTCACATCCCAATAGGTCGAGCCCGCCAGGCGCAGCGGCAAATAGGCCGTGCTGTCCTGGAAGGCATAGGAGGGGGTGAGGCTCGCCTGCGCCCGGATGCCGGCACGCGGGTCCAGCAGGCTATGCGTGCTGTCGAACCGCGCGGTGAAGGCCCAGCCGGCCAGCTGATAGGGGCTGAGCGCGCCGCCCGGCGCGCCGCTCTCGCCGACCTCAGCGACCGGCCCGGTCGAGACGGTCCAGCGCTCGCCGAGCCGCCGCTCATAGGCCAGGCTGAAAAGGACCGCATTGCGGTCGTAGCTCTCCAGTCGGTCCCGCACCAGCGAGGGGCCGCCGACCAGCGTGCCATTCCAGCCAAAGGGCAGGGGCTGGCGCCAGGTCACCGCGGCGCGGGCGTTCAGCAGGTTGGTGTCGGTGCCGATGCGGCTCGCCTCCAACTCGACGCGCAGATTCTCCGCCCCGCCCAGCAGGTTGCGATGCTGCCAGCCAAGCCGGAGCGAGGCGCCGTAATTCGTCTCCCAGGCGGCGGAGGCGCTGACCACGCGGAAGGGACGCTCGCGCACCTGCACCGTGACGGGCAGGCGCCCCGCCGCATCCAGCGCGGTGCCCGCCTCCACCCGCACTGAGGCGAAGGGGCCGAGGGCGGCCACATCCGCCCGCGCCCGGGCCAGGCGCTCGGGGCTGTAGATCCGCTCGGCCAGGCGCTGGGCGGCGACGCGGCGCACCACCTCGGGGTCCACGCGCTCGGTGCCGGTGACCTGGGGCTCGGCGAAGGCGGCGACCGGGCCCGGGGTGACGGTGAAGGCGAGGTCCATGGCGCGCGCCGTGTGGTCCACCGTCACCTGGCGCTCGATGCGGGCCAGCGGGTGGCCGGCGCGCCGCAACCGGGTGAGCAGCGCGGCCTCGGCATCCAGCACCTCCTCGGCGCGGGCGGGGCTGCCCTGGACGAGATCGGGCGCGGGTTCGCCCTGCACGGTGATGTGGCGCAGCAGATAGCGCGGGCCGGGGGTGACCTCGATCACCACCTCCTCGCCGGATCGGGTGATGGCGATGCGGCCGGCCCAATAGCCCTCGGCATCCAGCACCGGGCGCAGGCGTTCCGGCTCGGCGGCGATGCGGGCGCTGAGGCCCTCGGCATCGGTCGGCGCCACCGCCTGCAGGGCGATGAGGTTGGAGGTGGCGGCGAGCAGCGCATCCAGCGCGGCATCCCCGGTTTCGGCGATGCGCGCGCGATAGGGCTCGGCGGGCGGTTCCTCCGCGGATGGCTGGGGCGGCGGCGCCGTGTCAGGCCAGGATTGGGGCAGGGAGGGCGGCGCCAGCACCAGGGCCAAAACGGGGGCCAGGGCCAAAATCCCTCCGATCTGCCGAGAGGGTCCCCAGCGCAAGCGGTTCTTCCATCACGGGGTTCGTTGTTGCCGGCACTATGCGCATGGATGGGGGCGTTTGTCTTGCCGCGGTCACGCCCCGGCCGGCCGCCGCATCAGCACCAGCCCCACCACCAGCGCCGGCAGGCCGGAGACGGCGAAGCCCAGGCCATGGCTGCCGGTGAGCCAGAGCAGCAGCGCATAGATCAGCGGCAGCAGCAGCCCGCCCAGCTGCCCGAAGGAGAGCACGCCCCCCGTGGCGCCGCCGCGCATCCCAGGGGGCGCCAGCCGCGCGGCCTCGGCCAGCAGCACCCCATGCCAGGACATGGCGCTGGCGCTGAGCAGGCTCGCCGTGAGCCCGATCACCAGCACCGGCCAGGAGGGCCCGTAGAAGCCCATCACCCCCGTGCTCGCCGCCATGCCCAGCGCCAACCCGCCCAGCATGGCCCGTGGCGTCACCACCGTGCTGCCGAGCCAGCCCCAGAAGATGCGGCAGGGCACGGCGACGAACATGGCGATGGCGAAGATGAAGCCGGCCAGGCTCAGGCTATGGCCGAGATCCACGAGGTAGAGGATGAAGTAGGAGGTGAAGACCGTCTGCAGGCCGTTGAAGGCGAAGCAGGCGAAGGAGAGGTTGCGCAATTCGGGCGTCGCGATGACCGCGGTGATGGTGGTCTTGAAGTCGGAGAGGTGGAAGCGCCGGCTGGGCACGCGGTCGGAATCGAATTCCCGGCGCGTGGGTTGCAGCAGCAGCGCGAAGACCAGGCAGGAGATGGCCGCGACATCGAGCGCGAGGCGCCAACCGCCCCAGAGCGTGATGGCGGGCCCCGCGAGCCCGGCCAGAAGCAGGCCGGCCGGCACCGCCGTCTGCTTCACGGAAAACACCAGCGGCGCATATTTCGGCGGTGAATAGCGGCCCAGCAGATGCGAACTCGCCGGCGTGGAAATCGCCGAACCGCCGCCGCCGATGATGGCCGAGAGCGCCAGCAGCCAGATCAGCCCCGAGGAGGCGGCGAAGAGCCCCACCGCCAGCAGCACCAGCGCCAGCTGGCTCATCCTGAGCGCGCCATAGCGGATGATGAAGCTGCCGCAGCCCAGCTGGAAGGCCAGCGCCGCGATGGCGATCAGGCTGACATAGACCCCCACCCAGGCGGCATCGATGCCCAGATCGGTGATGATGGCGGGCGCGATGACGCTGGGCAGGCTGCGGCCGAGCGAGGCGAAGCTCTGCTGCACGAACATGACGCCCAGCGCCAGCAGCAGAAGATTGGTCTCGCGCCCCCAGCGCATGCGTTTCCCTATCCCGCGAAGAGCCGGTTGGCGGGCCGCGCCAGCCCCAGATGGTCACGCAGCATGGTCCCGGAATAGTCGCGCCGGAAGAGGCCCCGGGCCTGGAGGATGGGAACCACCTGGTCCACGAAGTCATCGAAGCTGCCCGGGAAGTAGGGCGGCAGGATGTTGAAGCCATCCGCGGCCTTCTCGGTGAACCAGAGTTCCAGCGTGTCGGCGATGCTCTCGGGCGTGCCGCAGATCACCCAATGGCCGCGCGCGGCACCCGTGAGATTGTGCAGGTCGCGCCAGGTCATCTTCTCGCGCTTGGCCTTGGCCAGCATGGTGCGGGCGAAGCCGTGCGAGCTGTCGGGCAAGGGCAGCTCCGGCACCAGCTCATCCATCGGGAAGCCCGAGACATCCACGCCGAGGCGCTGCGAGAGGAGCGTGGCGGCGTTGCTGCCGGTGACGAAGCCTTGCAGCGTGTTCAGCTTCTCCCGCGCTTCCGCCTCCGTCGCGCCGATCACGGGCATGACGCCGGGCAGCAGCGCGATGTCGGATTCCACGCGGCCATATTTGGGCAGCAGGTCCTTCAGCGCGCGATAGGCGATCTTCGCCTCGTCGAGATCCTGCACCACCGAGAACACCACATCCGCCGTGCGCGCGGCGAGTGCCAGGCCAGGCTCCGAACTGCCGGCCTGGAGGATGATGGGCTGGCCCTGCGGGCAGCGGCCGATGTTCAGCGGCCCCTTCACCTGGAAGAATTCGCCCTTGTGGTTCAGCTCGCGGACCTTGTCGGGGTTGATGTATTGCCCGGTCTCGCGATCGGCGATGATGGCGCCATCCTCCCAGCAATCCCAAAGCCCGCGCACCACATCCACGAATTCCTCCGCCACTTCGTAGCGCGCGGCGTGGCGCGGATGCTCGCGCCCGAAATTCGCGGCGGCCCGCGCGCCGGAGCTGGTGACGGCATTCCAGGCCGCCCGCCCGCCGCTCAGATGATCCAGCGAGGCAAAGGCGCGGGCCACGGAAAACGGCTCGCCATAGGTGGTGGAGGAGGTGGCGCCGAGGCCCAGATGCGTCGTCGTCGCGGCCAGCGCCGCCAGCATGGTGATGGGCTCGAAGCGGGCGGTGAAGGAGGGGTGGTCATTCACACCGGCCACCAGGCTGTCACCCAGGAAGAGCAGGTCGAACTTGCCGCGCTCGGCAATGCGGGCGATCTCCTGGATCACGGGCAGGCTCTGGAAGCTGTCGGCCGCGCCCGGATAGCGCCAGCCGGCGATGTGATTGCCGGTGCCGAGGACGAAGACACCCAGATGCATCTGGCGCGGCGGGTTCTGCATCAAAGCCGGTCTCCTTGCTGGCGCGCCCGCCCGCTTCCTGGGCGGCGTCGTGCGGCGGGGCGATATCTGGCCCGGCTTTGGGCTTGTGGCGCAAGGCCGCCCCGGCGTGTGATCCTGCCGAAATCCGTGTGGAGATGGCGAAGATGAAGATGCGATATGGGGCGCTGGCCGCCCTTCTGCTGGCCGCGCAGCCGGCGGCGGCACAGAACCTGCGCATCGCCATGAAGGCGGCGGTGGACAGCTCGGACCCGCACCTCACCTTCACGCCCAACCGCAATGTGCAGCTGCATGTCTTCGAGACGCTGCTGACCCAGAACGCGCAGCTGCGCGCTGAGGCGGGGTTGGCGGAATCCTGGCGCGCGATTGACCCGCTGACCTGGGAGTTCAAGCTGCGCCCCGGCGTGAACTTCCATGATGGCAGCCCGCTGACGGCGGGTGATGTGGCCTTCTCCATCCGCCGCGCCCAGGCGGCCCAGGGCCCGCGCACCTATGCGAGTGCCGTGCGCAACATCACTGAAATCGAGGTGGTGGATGCACTCACCCTGCGGGTGAAGACCCGCACGCCCACGCCGTTGCAGCCGCATTTCCTCGTCGCCATCGCCATCCTGAACGAGCGCGGCGCCACCGACGCGACCGAGGCCGATTTCAATGGCGGCCGCGCGGCGCTCGGCACCGGCCCCTATCGCTGGATCCGCTGGACGCCCAACCAGGATGTGGTGCTGGAACGCAGCACCAATTGGCGCGGCCCGGCCGAGCCCTGGGCGCGCGTGACCTATCGCTTCATCTCCAATGACAGCGCGCGCGTGGCCGCACTCCTGGCCGGCGATGTGGATGTGATTGATACCGTCCCCTCCGGCCTGCATGAGCGCATCCAGAATGACCAGCGCACGCAGCTTGTCTCCGGCGACAGCATCTTCACGCACTACTTCTACCTCGACAGCATGAGCGCCAGCATCCCCAACGCCACGGGTGCCGATGGCCAACCGCTCGCCTCGAACCCGCTGCGGGACCAGCGCGTGCGCCAGGCGATGACGCATGCCATCAACCGCCGCGCCTTGGCCGAGCGTGTGATGGAAGGCGGCGCCACGCCGGCCAACCAGGTGGCGGCTCCCGGCTTCAGCGGGCATGACCCGACGATCCAGCTGCCGGCCTTCGACCCCGCCCTCTCGCGCCGTCTGCTCGCGGAGGCCGGGCTGCCGCAGGGCTTCAACCTCAACCTGCATTGCACACAGGACCGGTTCGCGGGGGATAGCCGCACCTGCCAGGCCATCGCGCAGATGCTCACGGCCGTCGGCATCCGCACGACGATCGAGGCGCTGCCCATGCCCATCTATCTGCGCCGCAGCGCGACGCTGCTGCCGAGCGGGGTGCCGGAGCTGAGTGCGCATCTCTCCATCTTCGGCTCCTCCAGCGGCCTGGCCAGCGAAGGGTTGACGGCGCTGGTGCGCACGCCGAACGCGGCCCGCGCCCATGGCGGCTGGAACCGCACGCGCTATTCCAACCCGGAGATGGACCGGCTGCTGGACGTGGCGGACAGCACCTTCGACGAGGCCGAGCGCGACGCCGCGACCCGCGCCGCCGTGCGCTTCGCCATCGAGAACCAGGCGCTGCTGCCCATCTTCTTCACGCGCTCCACCTGGGGCGTGCGGCGCGGGCTGCGCCTGACGCCGCGCGGTGACCAATACACCATGGCGACCGAGATCCGGCCGGTTCCATGATGCATCTCGCGGCCTTCCTCTTCACGCCGGGCAGCCATTCCGCCGGCTGGCGCCATCCGGAAGCGATCCCGGAATGCGACATGGAATTCGCGCAATATGTCCGCATCGCCCAGGCGGCCGAGCGCGGCAAGCTGGACACGATCTTCTTCCAGGACACGGTGGCGGTGAATGGCAGCGCCGGGCTGGATGGCGTGCAGGGCTTCCGCCCCACCCAGGCCCGTCAGGCCTATCTGGAACCCACCACGCTGCTGGCGGCCCTCGCCACGGTGACGAAGCACATCGGTTTGGTGGCGACGGCGACCACCACCTATAACGAGCCCTACAACATCGCCCGCCGCTTCGCCTCGATCGACCATATCAGCGGCGGCCGCGCGGGCTGGAACCTGGTCACCTCGCAGATCGAGGATGAGGCCGGCAATTTCGGCGCCGACCACCACATGCTGCACGCCGAGCGCTATGAACGCGCCGAGGAATTCTATGATGTCGTCGCCGGGCTGTGGGACAGCTTCGAGGATGGGGCCATGCTGCGCGACAAGGCGAGCGGCAACTTCATTGACCCTTCGAAGCTTCATCACCTGAATCATCGCGGCAAGCATTTCTCGGTGCGCGGCCCGCTGAACATGGCGCGATGCCCGCAGGGGCGGCCCATCGTGACGCAGGCGGGGTCCTCGGATGCCGGCATGGAATTGGCGGCCCGCACGGCCGATCTTGTCTTCACCGCGCAAAGCGAATTGGCCGAGGCGCAGGCCTTCACCAGCGACCTGAAGGCGCGCGCCGCGCGGCATGGCCGTGATCCCGCGCATGTGAAGGTGATGCCGGGGCTGATGACCATCATCGGCCGCACGGAGGAGGAGGCGCAGGCGAAATACCGCACGCTGCAAACCCTGCTCTCCGATGCCAACGCCATGCGCCTGCTGGCGCGACTCTGCGGCGATCTCGACATCCACAGCTTCCCGCCCGATGCGCCCTTGCCGCCGCTGCCGCCCAGCAATGCCGCCAAGGCGCGGCAGCAGCATCTGATGGACAAGGCGAAGCGCGAGAACCTCAGCATCATCCAGGTGGCGCGCTATCTCGGCACTTCGCTCGGCCACCAATTGCTGGTGGGCACGCCCGCCAGCATCGCGGACAGCATGGCGCATTGGGTGGGGCAGGGGGCCTGCGACGGCTTCACCCTGATGTTCCCCTATTACCCGACGCCGCTGGAGGATTTCGTCGAACTCGTCGTGCCGGAATTGCAGCGGCGCGGGCTGTTCCGGACGGAATATACGGGCCGAACCCTGCGTGACCATCTGGGCCTGCCGGTGCCGGCGAACCGCCACAGCCGCTGACGCTTGCTCTTGTGCGCCGGCCCCACCGGGGCCAGGATTTCCGCAAGGGGCGCTGTCAAGGCTGGCCCGTTGCGAGGAAGCACCATGATCACCATCCGCGCCGAAATCGGCGCCTCCGTCTGGAAGATCACGGCTCCGGCCGGAACCACGCTGGCTGAGGATGAGCCCATCCTCATCCTGGAGTCCATGAAGATGGAAATCCCCATCGCCGCCCCGCATGACGGCACGGTGGTGGAGATCCTGGTGGCGGAGGGCCAGCAGGTCGAGGAAGGCCAGGCGGTCGCGATTTTTCGCCCATGAGGGAGAACCGGTGACCGGCCCCGTCCTCATTGCCAATCGCGGCGAGATCGCGGTGCGCATCGCGCGGACCTGCCGCAAGCTGGGCTGGCCCAGCATCGCGGTGTTTTCGGATGCCGACGCCGCCGCCCTGCATGTCGAAGCCGCCGACCGCGCCGAGCATGTCGGCCCGCCCCATCCGCGCGAGAGCTACCTCTGCATCCCCGCGATCATCGCCGCCGCCGAGCGCAGCGGCGCGCGCTATGTGCATCCCGGCTACGGCTTCCTCTCGGAGAACGCGGACTTCGCCGAAGCCTGTGCCAAGGCCGGCCTGATCTTCATCGGTCCCCCGCCATCCGCGATCCGCGCCATGGGCGGCAAGGCCGCGGCGCGCGTCCTGGCGGAGAAGGCCGGCGTGCCCTGCCTGCCCGGCCATGCGGGCGAGGGCCTGGCCGAAGCGGCCGAGCGCATCGGCTATCCCGTCATGGTGAAGGCCATCGGCGGCGGCGGCGGGCGTGGCATGCGCCGCGTGGCGCGCGCCGAGGACCTCGCCGCCGCGCTGGACGCAGCCCGCCGTGAGGCCGCGATCTTCGGCGATGACCGGCTGATGCTGGAAAAGCTGGTGGAGCCCGCGCGCCACATCGAGGTGCAGATCCTCGCTGATGCGCATGGCCATGTCCTGCACCTGCACGAACGCGACTGCACGCTGCAACGCCGCCATCAGAAGCTGGTGGAGGAATGCCCAGCCCCCGGCATGGATGCCGCGCTGCGTGCCGAGCTCGGCCGTCGCGCCTGCGCGCTGGCCCGCGCCGTCGGCTATGTCGGCGCCGGCACGGTGGAGTTCATCGCGGAAGCGCCGCTGCACCCCGATCGCATCTGGTTCATGGAGATGAACACGCGCTTGCAGGTGGAGCATCCGGTGACGGAAATGGTCACGGGGCTCGACCTCGTGGAGTGGCAGCTCCGCATCGCGGCGGGCGAGGCGCTGCCCTTCACCCAGGAGGATATCCGCCTGGACGGCCACGCCGTGGAAGCGCGGCTTTGCGCCGAGGATGCGGCGCGCAACTTCCTGCCCTCGCCCGGGCGCCTGAACCGGCTGGACTTGCCGCGCGAAGCGCCCGGATTGCGCGTCGATGCCGGCTTCCGCGCGGGAGACCTGCTCACGCCCTATTACGATTCCATGATCGCCAAGCTCATCGCCCATGCGCCCACGCGCGAGGCCGCGCTGGCGCAACTGGCCGAGGCGCTGGATGCCGTCCGGGCCGAGGGCGTGCGGATCAACGCCCCCTTCCTCGCCGCCGCCCTGCGTTCGCCTGAAATGCGCGAGGCCCGCATGACCACCGGCCTCCTGGAGGCCGCCCGCAAGCGCCTGGTCGAAGAGACCCTGAAGGAACAAGCCGCATGACCTGGCAACCCGAACTCGACGAATTGCGCGCGCGCGAAGCGGAGGCGCGCAAGCTCGGCGGCGAGGACAAGATCGCGCGGCAGCATGCGGGCGGGCGGCTCACCGTGCGCGAGCGCATCGAGGGCGTGATCGATCCCGGCAGCTTTCACGAAATCGGCGCCATCGCGGGCCAGGCGGAATATGCGCCGGACGGCAGGCTGAAGGCGCTGACGCCGTCCAACTGCGTGATGGGCCGCGCCCAGGTGGAAGGCCGCCCCGTGGTGGTGGTGGGCGATGACTTCACCGTCCGCGGCGGTTCGGCGGATGCGACCATCCGCGAGAAGCCGATCATGGCCGAACGCATGGCGCATGAATATCGCCTGCCGATCATCCGCATCATCGAGGGCTCGGGCGGCGGCGGTTCGGTGAAGACCATCGAGACGACGGGCCGCGCGAACCTGCCCGGCGGCGTGGGCGGCACCATGCTCTACCACTACACCGGCGCCAATCTGAGCATGGTGCCGGTGGTGGGGCTGGGCCTCGGTTCCGTCGCGGGCCTGGGCGCCGCGCGGCTCGCCGCCAGCCACTACTCGGTGATGACCAAGGAGACTTCGGCCATGTTCGTCGCCGGCCCGCCGGTGGTGAAGCGGCTGGGTGAGGATCTGACGAAGCAGGAACTGGGCGGCTGGGAGATCCAGACCAAGGCCGGCGCCGTGGATCACGCCGTGGACAGCGAGGCGGAGGCCTTCGAATGCGCGCGCCGCTTCCTCTCCTACCTGCCTTCCTCGGTCCACGGCCTGCCGCCCGTTACCGCGGCCACGGATGATCCCAACCGGCGCGAGGAAAAGCTCTTCACCCATATCCCGCGTGACCGGCGGCGCGTCTATCAGATGCGCCCCATCATCAACATGGTCGTGGACCAGGGCAGCTTCTTCGAGATGGGCCGGATGTTCGGCCGCAGCATCATCACCGGCCTCGCGCGCCTCAACGGCAAGCCGGTTGCGCTGATGGCGAGCGACCCCTTCTTCTATGGCGGCTCCTGGACCGCCGATGCCTGCGCCAAGATCATCCGCTTCGTGGACCTGGCCGAGACCTTCCACCTCCCCGTCGTCTATCTCCAGGACTGCCCCGGCTTCATGGTGGGCCTGGCCGCCGAGAAGGCGGCCACCATCCGCCTTGGCGTGCGCGCCATGGCGGCGGTGAACCAGGCAAGCGTGCCCTGGTGCACCATGATCATCCGCAACGCCTTCGGTGTCGCCGGCGTGGTGCATCAGCCGGCCGGGCGCTACTCGCCGCGCTATGCCTGGCTCTCCGCCCGCTGGGGCTCGCTGCCTTTGGAGGGCGGCATCGAGGCCGCCTATAGCGCCGAGATCGCGGCGGCCGCGGACCCCGTGGCGAAGCTCGCGGAGATCGAGGACCGGCTGAACCAGCTCCGCAGCCCCTTCCGCACCGCCGAGGCCTTCTGGGTGGAAGAGATCATTGACCCACGCGATACGAGGAGGTTGCTGTGCGAATTCGCCGATCTGGCCTGGCCGCTGCTCACCCCCACCCCCAGCGCGCTGCGCATGCGGCCATGAGGGGGCTCCTGCTCGCGCTGCTGCTGCTCACCCCCGGCCTCGCCCTGGCGCAGGAGCGCGCGCCGCGCATCATTGTGGGCTTCGCGCCCGGCGGCACGGCCGATCTGGTGGGGCGCCTCATCGCCGAGGGGCTGAGCAGCGCCACCGGCACGCGCGTGGTGGTGGAGAATCGCACCGGCGCCAATGGCATGATCGCGGCCGAGATGGTGGCGCGCGGCCCCACCGATGGCAGCGTGCTGCTGCAATGCCCGATGGGCACCATGACCATCGGCCCGGAAATGCCCGGTGCCAATCTGCCGATTGATCCGCGCACCGAACTGGTCGCCGTCGCGAATGTCGCGCTCTCCAGCTATGGCGCCGTCACCGGCGCGCGCGGGCCCTATCAGAGTTTTTCGCAACTTGTCGCCGCCGCCCGCGCGCGGCCGGGGTCCATCACCTATGCCAGCGCGGGCGTGGGTTCCGCGCAGCACCTGACGGGCGCGCGCTTGGCCGCCATGGCGGGGCTGGATCTCGTGCATGTGCCCTATCGCGGGGCGGCGCCGGCCGCGCTGGACGTCATCGCCGGGCGGACCGACCTGCTCATCACCAATCTCGGCGATGTGATGCGCCAGATCCAGGGCGGCGAGCTTCGCTTGCTGGCGCTGGCCGATGCCCAGGGCGTGCCGGAGTTCGCGAGCGCGCCGCGCCTCTCCGAGACGGTGCCGGGCCTGGAGGTGGCGGGCTGGTTCGGATTGTGCGGCCCGCGCGGCATGGCGCCGGCCAGCATCGCCCGCTGGGCCGAGGCGACCGAGCGCGCCCTGCAGGATCCGACCCTGCGGCAGCGCCTGCTGGAGAATGGCCTGACGCCGCTGGTGGAAGGCCCCGACGCCTTCGCCGCCCGCATGCAGCGCGACCGCGCCGCCTGGGGCGAGGCGATCCGCCGCGCCAATATCCGCGCGGATTGACCCGCCCCAATTGACCCGCCCCAATTGACCAGCAGGGGCGCCGCGTCAAAGCTCCGGCCATCAGCCGGAGTGAGCCATGCCCGAAGCCAATCCCCGCATCCCCTTCCAGATGGAAGGCGATGCGCCCGCCCTGCCGCCCTACAAGGGCAAGCGCATCATCGTGAATGTCGCCGTCAATGTGGAGCATTGGCCCTTCGACCAGCCCATGCCGCGCGCCATCCTGCCCCCGCCGCATGGCATCCGCGCCGTGCCGGATGTGCCCAACTTCACCTGGGTGGAATATGGGCTGCGCGTCGGCATGCCGCGCCTGCTGCAACTCCTGGCGGCGCTCGGCATCCGCGCATCCAACCTCTCCAATGCGGAGATCTGCACGCATTATCCGCGTCTGGCGGAGGCGATGCTCAAGGCGGATTGGGAATTCGTCGGCCACGGGCTCTTCCAGCGTGCCCTGGCGGCCTTCGAGAATGACGCCGAGATGGTGGAGCAGTCGCTCGCCATCATGCGCGGCTTTTCCGGCCAGAAGGTGCGCGCCTGGCTCGGCGCCGGGCTGAGCGAGAAGGCGGATACGCCGGAGCTCCTGCTCCGCAATGGCGTCACCTATCTGCATGACTGGCTGGTGGATGACGTCCCGGTCTGGATGAAGACCGAGGCGGGGCCCATGCTCTCCATCCCATACACGGTCGAGCTGAATGACGTGCCGGTCTATGTGACCGGCCAGCATGCCTCGGCCGCGCTGGCCGATCGCATCCGCGACACGCTGGCCTTCTTCGCGCGCGACGGCTTCGCCCGCACGCGGGTGATGACCGTGGCGCTGCACCCGCATGTGATCGGCGTGCCGCACCGGATGGAATCCTTCACCGCCGTGATGCAGGAATTGGCCGCGCATCCAGAGGTCGCCTTCGCCACGTCGAGCGAGATCGGGGATTGGTACGCGGCGCTGCACCCCGCACCGCGCTAGGTCGTTCGCAGCCCCGGAAACCCCGCTTGCGGGGCATGGGCATGGGGTCCCGCCGACCATCTGGCGTGCTCGACACCCGCATTTCCGCCAACCTAAGCTTGGGCTGGTTGGCGAGGGGGCCTGGCATGAACGGAAGCGCGGATGGCAAACCCGCCTGGTGGCTGCGGGTCCTGCAATTCCCTGTGATCCGCCTGGCCCTGCTGGGTGGCGTCCTTTTGCTGATGATGGGGCTGGGCAATGGCTTCATCAGCACGCTCTCGGGCCGGCCACTGGCGGCTGCGGCGACGGCCGCGGGCATGGCGGCGCTGGCCTTCGGATTCTACCTCGCTTTCGTGCGCGTCATCGAGCGGCGCCGCGCGGATGAGCTGGCCCTGCCGCATCTGGGGCGCGAATTGGGCTTCGGCCTGCTCATGGGCGCCGGCCTCTATGCCTTCTCTGTGCTGATCCTGATGGGATTGGGCATCTACCGCATCGAAGGGCTGAATCCCTGGAGCTTCCTGCTGCCCGCCATTGCGATGGCGCTGGTTTCGGGCATCTTCGAGGAATTGCTGTTTCGCGGGGCGCTGTTCCGCATCGTCGAGGAATCCCTCGGCAGCTGGATTTCGCTCGCCGTCTCCTCCCTCGTCTTCGGCCTGGTGCACCTGATCAACCCGGCCGCCACGCTGACGGGGGCGCTGTTCATCAGTGTCGAGGCCGGCCTGCTGCTGGCCGCCGCCTATATGTTGACGCGCCGCCTCTGGCTCAGCATCGGCTTCCACATGGCCTGGAACTACACGCAATCCGCCATTTTTTCCGGCATCGTCTCCGGCAATGACAGCGCGCCGGGCCTGATCCGATCCAGCATCGAAGGGCCGCTGGCGCTGACCGGCGGCAGCTTCGGCCTGGAGGCCTCGCTGGTGGCCTTCATGCTCTGCACGGCCACGGGCGTGGCGCTGCTGGTGGCTGCCGTGCGGCGCCGGAATGTCGTGCCGCCCCTCTGGCGGCGGCGGGGCCCTGGACCCGAATAATGGAGGAGGCGCCCCGGGTGATCTTCCCGGGGCGGGCTTCGGGAAGCGGCTAGTCCAGCGTCACCCCGGCCTCCCGCGTCAGGCGCCCGACCAGCTCCTGCTGCTCGCGCACATAGGTCGCGAAAGCCTGGCGTGTGGAGCCGACGGGCAGCATGCCGATGGCGGCGAGGCGCTCGCGCACCGCGGGCTGTGCCAGGGCCTGGATGATCGCGGCATTCACCCGGTCCAGCACCGCATCGGGCGTGCCGGCCGGCGCGAAGACGCCGCCCCATTCGGTCCATTCATAGCCCGCCATGCCGCTCTCGTTCAGTGTCGGCGTCTGCGGCAATTGCGGAATGCGCTCGCGCGTCGTCACCGCATAGGCCTTGAGCTGCCCGTTCTGCGCCAGCGCCGTGGAGGAGGCCGCGGTGCCCATGTGGAACTGCACCGTGCCCGAGAGCAGCGCCTGTACGGCCGGCCCGCCGCCGCGGAAGGGGACGTGCGTCGCCTCCCAGCCGGCGCGCTGGAGGAACAGCACCGCCGCGTAATGCGCGGCCGAACCATTGCCGGAGGAGGCATAGGTCAGTGGCTGCCCCGCCGCCGCGCGCGCACGGCCCAGCGCCATGAACTCCGCGAAGCTGTTGGCCGGCACGGAAGGATGCGCCACCAGGATCAAGGGCACGGAGGTGAGCTGCGTGATCGGCGCGAAGGCCGTCGTGTAGGAGAAGGGCAGGTTGCGCACCAGATGCAGCGCGGAGGAATGGGTGGAGGCGTCGAACAGCAGCGTATAGCCATCGGGGGGCGCGGCGGCGACGGCGCCGGCCGCGATGGTGCCCGTGGCGCCGGTGCGGTTCTCGATGACGATGGGCTGGCCCAGGCTCTCCGAGAGATAGGGGGCGAGCAGGCGCGTCGTCGTGTCGATCGCTCCGCCGGGCGGGAAGGAGACGATGGCGCGGATCGGCCGGTTCGGCCATGCGCCTTGCGCCAGGGCAGGCAGGGGCAGGGCGGCGGCGCCGGCCAGCAGGGCGCGGCGGGGCAGGGGCAGATGCTTCATCGGACGACCTCGTGATGTTGCGGGCAATATGGCGGTGGCCCCGGCAAAACGCCAATGGCTTGTCGGCCGCGCCATCCGGCGGAAGGATGCGCGCCCCAGCAAGGACAGGCGCATGCCCAGGATCATCACCCGCAACGCCGCTGCGCCGCAGGGCGGCTACGTCCCCGGCTTGCGCCTGCCGGATTTCGAGGGCGCGCGGGCGGGCTTCGCCGCCGGCACGGACACGCCGCGCGCGCTGCTGGAGCGTGGCCTCGCCATCATCGCCGCGCGCGAGGGGGAGGTCCGCGCCTTCGCGCATCTCGACATCGAAGGCGCGCGCGTGGCGGCCGATGCGGCGACGGCGCGGCATGCGGCCGGGCGCGCCCTTTCACCGCTGGATGGCTGCCCCATCGCCATCAAGGACACGCTCGCCGTGCGCGGCATGCCGGGCGAGATGAACAGCGCCATATTCCAGGGCCATGTGGACACGCTCGACGCCGCCTGCGTGGGGGCGCTCCGTGCGGCCGGCGCAGTGATCCTCGGCAAGACGCAGGTGCCGGAACTCACCATCGGCCGCGCGCCGCCGACGCGAAACCCCTTCGATGCGACGCGCACCGCGGGCGCTTCCTCCAGCGGCAGCGGGGCCGCGGTGGGGGCGGGGATGGTGCCGGTGGCGATCGGCAACCAGACCGGCGGCTCGCTGATCCGGCCGTCCTCCTTCAACGGGATCTATGGCTTTAAGCCGAGCTGGGGGGCGCTGAATGTCGCGGGTATGCACGCCGTGGCACCGAGCCAGGACCATATCGGCCCGATGGCGGCCTCGCTGGCCGATGCCTGGCGTGTGGCCTGGGAAATATCGGCCCGCGCTGGCGGCCATAACGGCCACCCCGGCCTGACCGGCACGGCGGCGCCGCCCGCCGCGCTGCGCCCGCTGCGGCTGGCCTTCCTCCGCACGCGCGGCTGGGCGGAGCTGGATGCGGCGACGGAAGAGGCCTTCCTGGGCGTGCGCCATGCCCTGGAGGCGGCCGGCGTCACCTTGGTGGAGGCGTCCCAGGATGGCGCGCTGGCGGAGGCCGAGCGGTTGCTGCTGGAGGCGGACCGCATCTCCAACGACATCATCATGTATGAGGCGCGCTGGCCCTACGGCGCCTGGCTCGCCGCCCATGGCGAAGCGAAGATGGGCGAGGCGGTGCGCGCGCGCATCGCGCATGGCTTCACCATGACGCCAGCCGATTACCGCCGCGCGCTGGCCGAGCGCGATGCGATCCGGCGCGCCATCGCCGCGATCGGGGCCCGTGTGGATGGGTTTGTGACGCTGGCTTCCTCGGGCCCCGCGCCGCAGGATGGCGCGGCGAGCGACCAGGCAGGCGCGCATCTCAAGACGGGCAGCCGGAGTTTTCTTTCGCCGTGGTCGATGATCGGCGGGCCCTCGCTCAGCCTGCCCGTCATGGCGGTGGATGGCATGCCCTTGGGCCTGCAGCTGATGGGGCTGCCAGACACGGATGCGGGCCTGTTTGCGGTGGCGACTTGGGTGGATGGGGTGTTCGGAGAGTAAAAAAAGCCTCCGGCGGCCGGGGCCTCAGGCCCCGGACCCCATTTGTAAAGGGGTCTGGGGCCCCGGCCCCAGCCGCCGGAGGCCCTTTTGACTTACTTCTTGAAGTACGGGCGCAGATTCTCCCGCACTCGCGCCAGCACATCCTCCGGCCCCTCCGGCAGGGCAAAGCGCTGCCCCGTGATGGTCTCATAGGCCTCGATATAAACGGCCGCGGTGCCGAGGATCAGCTCCTCCGGGATTTCCGGAATCTCATCGTGATAGGGGTCGCAGCGCGCGGCGACCCAGCTGCGGACGAAATCCTTGTCGAAGCTCTCGGGCTTCTCGCCGGCTTCGAAGCGCGCCTGGAAGCTGGCGGCGCGCCAATAGCGGCTGCTGTCCGGCGTGTGGATTTCATCGGCCAGCAGGATCTGGCCCGCCTCGTCCACGCCGAATTCGTATTTCGTATCGGCCAGGATCAGCCCGCGGGCGGCGGCCATCTCCTGGCCGCGCGCGAAGAGGGCCAGGGCGTAGGCGCTGAGCTGCTCCCACTGCGTCGCCGTCAGCAATCCGCGCGAAAGGATCTCCTCCGGCGTCAGCGGCGCGTCATGCCCGCCGTCGAACTCCTTGCTGGTCGGCGTGATGATGGGGGCGGGCAGGCGCTCATTGTCGCGCATGCCGTCGGGCAGCGTCATGCCGTACATGCTGCGCTGGCCGGCCTTGTACATGGTCAGGATGGAGGTGCCCGTGGTGCCCGCCAGATAGCCGCGCACCACGATTTCCACTGGCAGGATGGTCAGGCGCTTCGCGATGACGACGTTCGGGTCGGGGTAGGAGAGGACGTGGTTCGGGCAGAGATCGGCCGTGTGCTCGAACCAGAATCGCGCGGTCTGCGTCAGCACCTGGCCCTTGAAGGGGATGCAGCAGAGGATGCGGTCGAAGGCGCTCAGGCGGTCGGTCGCGATCAGGACGCGGCTGCCATCGGGCAGGTCGTAATTCTCGCGCACCTTGCCGCTGTAGTGGTTGGGCAATTCCGGGATGGCGGCGGCGCGCAGGACGCGATGGGCATGGGCTTGCAGGTTCATGCCCAGGGTCTAGCAGGGCAGGGCCTAGCGGCCCAGAACCCCCCGCAACCAGGCGCGCAGCATGGCCCAGAGCCCGGCCTGCGCCACCACCGCTTCGCCCCGCGCCTGGCGCTCCAGGTTGCGCGCGAAATCGCCCGCCATGCCGGCCACCATGCCGCGCAGCAGCGCGGGCCGCGAGAATTGCGCGAGCGGGCCGGTGAGGCGCCAGGCGAGGTCGAGCACCAGCGTGGTGCCGGCGCCGGCCGGCTCCAGCCGCCAAAGCACCTCGCCCTCGGCGCCATTGGCGCCATCGCGCCCCTGGCCGCGCAGCCGGCCCACATGCGCCGCGTGGTCCAGGGTGAGCGTGCCAAGGCCGGCGAATTTCACCGCAAAGGGGCCTAGGCTGACGGCCATCTCGCCCTCCACGGCTTCGCCCTCATGGCGCAGCAGCGTCATGCCGGGCAGGCAGGCGGCGATGCGCGCGGGGTCGGAAAGGATGGCCCAGGCGGCGTCGAGCGGCAGGGCCAGGGTTTCGCGATGTTTCAGCTGGTTGGGCAGGGCCGCGATGCTCAGGGCCGAGGCGGTGCGTGCGGGCGCGGGCGGCGGCGTCAGCGGCACTTCGCGGCGGGGCAGCGCGGCGCTGGCAGGGCGCGTCGCCGCGACCTCGGCGATGGCGCGCACGATGCCGCGATAGCCGGTGCAGCGGCAGAGATTGCCGGCCAACTCATCGCGGATGCGGTCTTCGTCCACGGCGCCCAGGCGCGTCACGATATCGCGCGCCGTCATCATCATGCCCGGCGTGCAATAGCCGCATTGCAGCGCGTGATGCTTGCTGAAGGCGGCGCGCAGCGCTTCGGCCACCGGGTCCTCGTCCAGGCCCTCGATGGTGGTGACCTCCATCCCCGCCGCCTCATGCGCGTAGATGAGGCAGGAGCGGGTGGGGACGCCGTTCACCATCACGGTGCAGGCGCCGCAGACGCCCTGCTCGCAGCCGAGATGCGTGCCGGTCAGGCCGCAATGCTCGCGCAGCAGATCGGCGAGGTGGGTGCGGGCGGGGGCGGCGACGCTGCGCGCCTCGCCGTTCACGGTGAGTTCGATCATGCTTCCATCATCGCGATGGCGCGCTGCACGGCGATGCCGGCCAGGCGCTGGGCCGCGGCGTCGAGATGCGGCAGGCGGGTGGCGATGTCTTCGACGCGATCCAGCAGCACGGGCGGGCCTTCCACGGCGCCGGCCAGAAGCCGGCGCGGCGTCTCGATGGCGATGCCGATGGCCTTGGCGAATTCGCCGATCTTGCGGTTGATCTTGCAATAGCCCCAGCGCGCGCCTTGCGGCAGGCGCGGCACTTCCACGGCCAGGATGATCTCGCCCGGCGTCAGCGCCGTGGTGAAGGGGGCGAGGATGAAGCC
>JAIYDS010000288.1 GCA_027487385.1 Acetobacteraceae bacterium
ATCAGCCACACGGCGGTGGCCTTGGGCATCAGGGGCTGGGCCATGGGAATGGTTCCAAGGATTGGGGGAGGGCGGCCCATTGGCGCACCCTGGCTGTGCATGCCCTATACTGGTCCCCCTGGCGCGGGCCAAGCCCTGCGATGCAAGGAGGGACAAGATGATCTTTGAAGATGAGCCGCGTCCGCGGCCCCGGACGGCCTTTCAGCCCGCCCTGCTGGAAGGGTGGGCCGAGGATGACCTGCGCACCTATATCGGCGAATTGCGGGCGGAAATCACCCGGGCCGAGGCGGCCATCGCGGCGCGTGCGCATCAGCGGGCGGCGGCCGAAGCCTTCTTCCGCAAGCCCGGCGGGTGAGGGAGGGGGGCGCCCCCCTCCCTCAAGTCACTCAGGCGGCCTGCTCGATCGCCACCGGGCCGTTCGCGGCCGGGCGCGACGCGCCGGTCATGATCGGGATGCGGCGGGGCTTCAGCGCCTCGGGCACCACGCGCTGCAGGGCCACATGCAGCAGGCCATTCTCGATCCGCGCGCCTTGGACGACCAGGTGATCGGCCAGGACGAAACGGCGCTCGAAGGCGCGGCCGGCGATGCCGCGATGCACGTAGCGGCGGGCCTCGCCTTCCGCCTGCGGGGCGCGGCCGGCGATGTGCAGCGTGTCCTCGCGCACCACGAGTTCGATATCCTCGGGACCGAAACCCGCCACGGCCATGGTCAGCACATAGCTGTCATCGCCGGTCACTTCGATGTTGTAGGGCGGATAGGCCGGTGCTTCCGACTGCACGCGCGCGCCGTCCAGCAGGCGGGCGAAGCGGTCAAAGCCGATGGCCGTACGGAGAAGGGGGGAAAAATCAACAGCGTTCATCGAGAACCTCCTGCGGTAGCAAGGTCCGGGTTGAGCGTTCCGTCGGGCGCATCCCCATCTGGGCGATGCCTCGGCCGGATCCGCGTCGAGGCCCTGACGGCGCCTCGACGACGCTGAGGTGGAAAGCGGCCCCGGCGGTTTCAAGAGGGGGGCGCCACGCATGAAAACGCCCCGGCCATGGGACCGGGGCGCTCCAGGACATCAGGAGGTTGCGGGCAATCAGCCCTTGCGCATGCCGATGCCGGCGAACTTCTTGTTGAACTTCGCGACCTGGCCGCCCGTGTCCATGATGCGCTGCACGCCGGTCCAGGCTGGGTGGCTCTTGGGATCGATGTCGAGACGCAGCGTATCGCCCGGCTTGCCGCCCGCGGTGCGGGTCTTGAAGGTGGTGCCGTCGGTCATGATGACGGTCATCTCGTGATAGGCGGGGTGGGTGTCGGGCTTCATGATCGGGCTTTCGGGAAAGCGGCAGGCGGCGATGGCTGCCCAGCCGTTGAAGCAGGCCGATTAGGTCATCGCCGCGGCAAAGGCAAGGGCGGCGGCCCGGGTGTCCAGGCAGATGCCCCGCCCCGGCTTGCGACCCAGGGATGGGCAGACCTGCATCCAGCGCATAAAGCTCCCTCGCGCAGCCACGCGCACCCAACCTGACCTCGCCTCGACGCAGGAGGACTGCAATGCCTTTGGAGTGGTTGTTTCCCCTCATCCTGGTGGTGCTGGGCCTTGCGGTCGCACTGGTCCGTCAGCGCCTGGCGCGCCTCCGGCGCGAGGCCATCGCCACCTGGGAGCCGTTGGAGCTTGCCCTGCGGGAGCGGCATGATCTTGTCCCCCCCCTGGCGCAATTGGCCCAAGCCCAGGCGCCGAGCCGGAAAAACCTGGTCGATGCCATGCTTCAGGCACGCGTCGCGGCCTTCCGCGCGGATCTTTCGCCCCAGGCGACGGGCCAGGTCGAGCTGCGCCTCGGGGAGACCATGCGCCGCGTCCTGGCGCTGGCCCGAACCCATCCCGACCTCGCCACCGACCTGACCTTTCGGCGCATCGAGGCCCGCTTCGCCGAGCTGGAGGAGGAGATCGCGGCCGCGGGACAGACCTACAACCAGGCGGCCTTCGACTATAACCGGGTGGCGCTGGGCGTTCCCGAAGTTGTGGTTGCGAAATATACCGGCCTGCATCTTTTGGAGTTTTTCGGGCTGGAAAGCGATGAGCTTGAGGCGACCTACGCGGCGTTGCGCGGGTCGGCTTAACCGGACCGTCACCCTCGGCGGGCCAGACTGCCCGCCGGGCCCGGCGGCCCGCCGGAGGATCTTGTGTCGGTCACGCGCACCACGCATTCGGTGCAGGAGTTGCGCCTTCTGATGGCCCAGCTGGAGCGTCGCGGCCTGGCCGCTTCGCATCCGGAGGCGCGCGCCCTCCTCGAACGGTCCCGCGCCCTGCTGCGCCAGCAGCGGCCGGCGCCCCGGCGCCTGCGGGGCAAGCTGGCCACCCTGCTCGCCCTCGCCGTGGATGCGGCCATGCTGGCGGCCCTGCCCATGCTGGTCCTGCTGGCCCTGGCGGGCGAGATGACGGCGCCGACCTTGGCGCTCGCGCTGGCCATGCCCGCCTGGGCCGGCTTTCGACTGCGCCGGCATGCCGCCTGGCTGGGCGAGGCGGCGCGTTGGCTCGTCTATCACCTGGCCTGGGGCTGGGATTGGCTGGCGGAGGCGTTCAGCCTGCGCGCCATGGAGCGGCTGGAGGCCCGCCTCAACGCCCGCGAGGTGATGTGGGGTTGGCGACAATGCCGGCGCAGCCTGCCGCGCCGGCCCGTGCTCGAGGATGTGGCGGCCCATCTTGCCCTCGAATACGGCCCGAGGGCAGCTCAGGAATTTCGCCGCGCGGCCGAGGCTGTGGCCGAGGCACGGGGTTGGACGCTACGCGGTGGCAGCCGGCGCAACCGCGCGGCGGAGCGGCTGGCGGCGTTGCGCTGGTCGGCGCTGATCGCGCTGTTCGGCAGCCTGGCCGCCAGCGGCGCCCTTTGGCCTGGTTTCGAGGAAGAGGTGCCGGAGCCCGGCCCGCCAACCCAGCCCGCCCCGCCATCCCGGCCGGAGCCGCCGGCCGAACCCCCTGAGCGTGCCGCCCGTCGCGCCGAACTGCGCGACATGATCCGTCGCAAGCGACAGGACATCACCGCCGCCTTCGGCTGGAAGCTCAAAAGCCAGGCGGAAATCGCCCAACGCGACGTTCACCTTGCCCAGCTGCGCGCCGACATCGCCGCGATGGAACGCGAATTGGCGGAACTCGGCGGCTGAGCTTCGCCCGGTATTCGCCGCGACGCTCTCCGGGCATGCTGGCTGGTGGACACCTTGGAGAGCCCACCCATGCGCCTTGCGAACAAGATCCTGCTCATCACTGGCGGCGGCAGCGGCATTGGCCGCGCAACCGCCCTGCTTGCGGCGCGTGAGGGCGCCCGCGTCGCCGTCGCCGACCGCAACCTCGCCGCCGCGCAGGAGACGGTGGCGATGCTGGCGGGCCCATCGGGAGATGGCGGCCTGGCCATCGGCATGGACGTCACCCAGAGCGCCGATTGCGCCCGCATGGTGGAGGAGACGCTGGCCCGCTTCGGCCGCATCGACATCCTCTGCAGCAATGCCGGCTACGGTATCCAGGGCGATGTGGTGAGCACGCGCGAGGAGGATTGGCAGGCGCTGTTCGACGTGAATGTGAAGGGCGTCTTCCTCTGCGCCAAGCATGTGGTGCCGGTGATGCGCGCCCAGGGCGGCGGGGCCATCGTCAACACCGCCTCCAACATCGCCATCATCGGCCTGAAGGACCGCGTGACCTATGTGGCCAGCAAGGGCGCGGTGGACAGCCTGACGCGCGCCATGGCGCTGGACCATGTGGCGGAAAACATCCGCGTGAACGCCGTGGCCCCCGGGCCGATCGGCAGCCCCTATTTCGACCGCATGATCGCCAACGCCCCCGACCCGGAGGAATTCAAGCGCGTGCTGCATTCGCGCAGCGCCATGAACCGCCTGGGCCGGCCGGAGGAGGTGGCGCAGGTGATCGTCTTCCTCGCCTCGGACGACGCCTCCTTCGTCACTGGCGCCACCTATGTGGTGGATGGCGGCGGCGTGGTGATGTGAGCCTCAGAACGGGATGGGCTTGCCGTGATGGTCGAAGAACAGCCCGTTCCCGGCTGGGGTCAGCCCTTCCATCACCGCGAGCAGCCGTGCGGCGGCCTGTTCCGGAGTTTGCACCTCCAGCCCCGCCTTGGCGAAGGGATCGGAGAGGGGCGTGGCCACGGTGCCCGGATGCAGCGCCACGCAGATCGCCTGGGGGCGGCTGCGCGCCAGCTCGATCGCCGAGGTGCGCATGATCTGGTTCAGGGCCGCCTTGGCGGCGCGATAGCTGGTCCAGCCGCCCAGCCGGTTGTCGGTGATGCTGCCGACCCGCGCCGAGAGGGTGGCGAAGACCGCACGGCCCTCGCGCGCCAGCAGCGGCAGGAAATGCTTCATCAGCAAGGCGGGGCCGGTCGCGTTGATGGCGAAGCTGTGGGCCAGATGCGCGGGGTCGAGCTGGCGGAAGCTCTTTTCCGGCCGGAAGCGGGCGTCATGCAGGAAGCCCGTGGCGTTGACCACCAGGCGCAGCCCGGGGCCGATCGAGGCCGCTGCCGCGGCGATGCTCGCCTCGTCCAGCAGGTCGAGCGGCGGGGTGGTGCGGCGGCCGAAGCGCTGGACGGGCATGCCCCGCGTCTCCAGCGCGGCCGCCAGCGCCGCGCCGATGCCGCCGGTGCCGCCGATGATGATGGCGGGCCTGGGATGTTCGGGGTTCATGCCCTGAGGGATGGGGACAAAGCCGCCGCACCGCAAGCCGGGCTGGCCAGGGGCGCGTGCCGCCCCATATCGGGATCATGACCCGCGAAGCCCCGCGTGCCCCTGCCCAGCCGCTGAAGAATGCCATCACCGCGCGGGTTGTCGCGCTGTTCAATGACCGCGCGCGCGGCGAGGCGCCGGTGCGGCGCCGGCCGGATGGGATCTTCGGCCCGCGCGCCGTGGCCTGGCGGGTGCATGGCGATGTCACCTCCATGATGGTGGGCGGCATCTCCTCGTTGCTGCTGCAGATGCTGCATCCGGCGGTGCTGGCCGGCGTCTGGGACCATTCCAATTTCCGCGAGGATCTGCACGGCCGGCTGCGCCGCACGGCGCGCTTCATCGCGCTGACCACCTATGGCGGGCCGGAAGAGGCACGGGCGGTGATCGCCCGGGTGCGCGGCATCCATGAGCGCGTGCGCGGCACGCTGCCCGATGGCTCCGACTATTGGGCCAATGATCCGGCCCTGCTGGCCTGGGTGCATGTGACCGAGACGACGAGCTTCCTCAACGCCTGGCGCCGCTATGCCGAGCCCGGCATGTCCGGCGCCGACCAGGATCGCTATTTCGCCGAGATGGCGCAGGTGGGCGAGGGGCTGGGCGCCGCCCCCGTGCCGCGGGATCGTGTATCGGCGCTGCGCCTGCTGGCCCGCTATCGCCCGCAGCTGCGCAGCGATGCCCGCACGCGCGAGGTGCGGGGATTTCTGCTGCGCCCCGCCAGCACCGACCCGGTGGCGGCTGCCTTGCAGCGCCTGGGCAACCAGGCGGCGATTGACCTGCTGCCCGACTGGGCCCGCCGCCAGCATGGTCTGCCAAACCCGCTCCTGGGCCGTCCGCTCCTGAGGGCGAGCACGCTGGGCGTAGCCGGCACCCTCCGCTGGGCGTTCCGCTAACGATTGGGGTCTGGGGCCTTTCGGCCCCAGCCGCCGGAGGCTCTTTTCATTCTCGCAGGAACGGCAAAAGCCGTTCCAGAAACTCCGCCTGGCGCGTCTGCGGATAGAAATGCCCACCCTCCGCCAGCGGCGCAAAGGCGGCCCCAGCGATGGCTCGCGCGGATTCGCGCTGGTGATGATGCGGCACGATCAGGTCATCCGCCGCGCCCAGCACCAGCGTCGGCACGGCGACGCGGGCCGGCAGGCCGGTGCCATCGAAGCCCAGCAGCGCGCCGATGCGTTCCGACCAGCGCTGGCGTTCCTCGGCTTCGCGCGCCTCCGCCATCCGGTCGGGTGGGGTGAAGTTGCCGGCGGCGATCAGCGTCTCGGCCGGGTAGCCCAGGAAACGGCCCATCTGCTCATAGGCGGCGTAGCCGGCGCGCTCCAGGATGGCGAGGCGCGTGGCGAAGAGCGTGTGCAGATAGGGATCGGGCTTCAACCAGCCGGCGGAGAGCACCAGGCGCGAGACCTCGCACATCCGCTCCGCCGCCATGGTCAGCACGATGGCGGCGCCGGTGGAATGGCCGCAAAGCGCGATGGGCCCGCCCATCGCCGCGGCCACGGCCGCCGCATCCTCGGCCAGGGTGGTGATGGTGACGGGCGCCGTGCCGCGCGTGCTGGCGCCCACGCCGCGCTGGTCCAGCACCGCCACACGGAAATGTGGCGTGAGCGCAGGCACCAGCTTCGACCAGAACGCCGCCGTGCCGCCCAGCCCGGAGACGAGGAGCAGAGCCGGCCCCTCGCCCGTGATGGTGACGGCGAGTTCCGCGCCGTCCGGCCGGGTGAGCCTCAAGCGCGCGCCTTCGCGGCCTCGATCTCGGCCAGCAGGGCGCGGCCATTCGGCGCATTGGCCAGGATGGCGTCATAGGCCGGGCGCGCCGCCGCCTTGAAAGGGGCGAGGTCGGGCTCGACGATGTTGATGCCGCGCCGGCGCACCTCGACGAAGCTCTCCTCGCGGAAGCGGTTGTAATAGGCCAGGCCCTCGGTGATGGCGGCCGGCACGCTGGCGCGGATGGCCGCCTGCACATCGGCCGGCAGCGCGTTGAAGCGCGAGCGCGAGGCGATGAGCACGGAAGGCAGCTGGTGCGTCTTGGTGAGGACGTAGTGGCGGATCACCTCGACGAAGCGGTCGGCGATCATCTGGTCGGGCGCCAGCTCCGCCGCATCCACCACGCCATTCTGCAGGGCGAGGAACAGCTCGGCATAGGCCGTCGGCGTGGGCTGCATGCCCAGGCTGCGATAGGCCTCCACATAGCCGGGCGACTGGATGACGCGGATCTTGAGGCCGCGGGCTTCCGGCAGGTTGGTGAAGGCGCGGTTGGTCAGCACGCTGCGCTCGAAGAGGTTGAACCAGGAGAGGCCGACCATGCCCACCGGCTCCAGCAGCGTCAGCAGGCGCTGGCCCATCGGGCCCTGCATCAGGCGGTTCGCCTGCTCGTAGCTGTCAAACAGCCAGGGGAGGGAGAGCACGCCGAGGTCGCGGATGGTGTTCTCCAGCGAAGGCTGGCTGTTGAACATCAGGTCGATCGCGCCGGTGCGGGCGGATTGGATCAGCCGCAGCTCACCGCCCAGGGCGGAGTTGGCGAAGACATTGATCTTCACGCGGCCATTGGTGCGCTGCTCGACCAGTTCGGAAAGCTTGGTGCCGGCGACGTGATAGGAGGATTGCTCGGAGAGCACATGGCCGAGGCGAAGCTCGGTCACGCCTTGCGCGCGCGCGACGAAGGGCGTGGCCAAGGGGGCAGCGAGTGCACCAAGGGCCAGGGTGCGGCGGCGAATGGCGATCATCTTGGGGGTTCTCCTCAGGGTTATCGCACCAGCGCCAGGGACAGCGCGGGCACATAGGTGATGATGAGCAGGCAGAGCACGAGCGTGACAAGGAAGGGGATGAGCGGCGGCATCAACTGCTCCATGCGGAGTTTGCTGATGCTGCAGGCCACGAAAAGGTTCACCCCGACCGGGGGTGTGACCATGCCGACGGCCAGGTTCACCACCACGATCACGCCGAAATGGATGGGATCAATGCCGAAGGCGATGGCCGCCGGCGCCAGCACCGGCGCCAGGATGATGATGGCCGCCAGCGTCTCCATGAACATGCCGACGATGAACAGGAAGCCATTCACCAGCAGCAGGAAGATCAGCGGGCTGGCAGTGACGGCGGTGAGCCACGCGGCGACGGCCTGCGGCGCCTGGTAGGTGGTGAGCACATAGGCGAAGACGCTGGCGAAGGCGACAATAATCAGCACGATGGCCGAGGTCTTGGCGCTGCCGGCCAGGATCTCCGGCAGGTCCCGCCATTTCAGCTCCTTGTAGATGAACAGGCCGAGGATCAGCGCATAGACGGCGGCCACGACGGCGGCCTCGGTCGCGGTGAAGATGCCGCCATAAATGCCGCCCAGCACGATGATGGGCATCAGCAGCGAGAGGGCGGCGCGCTTGGTCGCCGCCCAGACATCGCGTGCGATCTCACGCGGGACGAAGCGCGTCGGGTCGCCATAGCCGCGCATGGTGGATTGCACGATGATCAAGGTCATCAGGCTGAAGCCGATCAAGAGGCCCGGGATGATGCCGGCGAGGAAGAGCGAGCCGATGCTCTCGCTCACCGTCACCGCGTAGATCACCATCGGGATCGAGGGCGGGATGATGACGCCGATCTCGCCCGAGGCGGCGACGATGGCGGCCGCATAGGGCTTGGGATAGTTCCGCTTCGTCATTTCCGGCACGAGGATGGAGCCGATGGCGGCGGCGGTGGCGGAGGAGGAGCCGCTGATGGTGGCGAAGAACATCGCCGTCAGCACGCCCGCGGCACCCAGGCCCCCGCGCACCCAGCCCACCAGCGCGGCGGCAAGGCCGACGAGGCGCGTGGCCATGCCGCCCGCCAGCATGATGCGCCCCGCCATGACGTAGAAGGGAATGGCGAGGAGGGTGAAGCTGTCCAGGCTCTCCAGCGCGGCCTGGGCGATGACGATCAGCGGGATGCGCTGCGCATCCAGCGCGATGAGGGGGGCCATGCCGAGCGCGAAGCCGATCGGCACCGCGGCGGCGAACATGATCATCAGGGCGATGGCGGTGCCGATCATGGCTCAATCCCCCACCGCATCGAGGGCGCCGCGCGGATCGCTGCCCTCGATGATGCAAGCCAGCAGGAAGCCCGCGATGTTCATGATCATCAGCCCTGCGCCGATGGGCAGGGACATGAAGACATACCATTTGGACAGCCCCAGCACCGGGCTCGTCTCGATCTCGCCGATCTCGGCGAATTCCAGGCCGATGACGATCAGCAGCCCGCAGAAGGCGGCGCAGGCCAGATAGGCCAGCACCTTGATGGCGATGCCCAGCACCCGGGGCACCGCATGCGTCACGAGATCCAGCGCGATGAGCTCCCCATGCCGCAGCGCCCAGGCCGCGCCGAGGAAGACCGTCCAGATCATGGAGAAGCGCGCGACTTCCTCCGTCCATGCGGCGGAGAAGTTGAAACCGAGCAGTGGCAGCACGAAGCGCACGATCACCTGGCCCAGCGCACCCACTGTCATCATCACCAGCAGCAGGGCGAGCACGTATTTCAGCAGCAGGTTCACGGCATCAATGCCGGCGAGGATGACTCTCACGGGCGGCCGGCCTTTTCGAGATGGCCGCGGAGGGCCGCGATGGCGCGGTCCCGCCGCTTCTGCCGCGCGGGCAATTCGCTCAGCGGGAGCTGCGCGCGCAGCCCGGATTCCAGCTTGTCCACCGCGGCTGGCGTCAGCGCCTGGGCCGCGCCGCGATCCTTTGCCACATCGTTCAGGATATAGCCGAAAAGTTCCATATATTGGCGGATGCCGCCCAGCGCGTTCAGGTCCACGCCGGCGAAGGGGCCGATCACCGCCCATCGCAGGCCGAAGCCGTGGGTGAGGGTGGTGTCGGCATCCTCGGGGCTGATCACGCCGTCCCGCACCAGCGCCACCATCTCATTCAGCATGGCGGCCTGGATGCGGTTCATGGCGAAGCCGCTGATCTCGCCATGCACGCGGATGGGCTTCTGGCCGACCGCCTCCATCACGCGATAGGCCTCGGCCAGCGTCGCTTCCGAGGTGCCGGGATGGGTGACGATTTCCGTCACCGGCAGCAGGAAGGGCGGTGTCAGCGGATGCACCACGATGAAGCGCTCCGGCCGCGCCAGCACGGAAGCGAGCGCCGCCTGGGACAGGCCGGAGGTGGAGGTGGCGAGGATGCCATCGGCGCGCATCGCAGCCTCGACGCGCGGTAGGACCTCCTGCTTGATCGCGAGATCTTCCTTCACCTGTTCCTGCACCCAATCCACGTCACCGACGGCCTCGGCCAGGTCGGCATGGGTGGTGATGCGCGACAGGCCGCCCGGCAGGCCGGCGATGGCCGAACCTTCCAAGGCTTCGAAGACGGCCGCGGCGCGGGCGGGAAAGCGTTCCAGCGCGCCCGCATCGCCATCCCAGACGCGGACCGTGCAGCCCGCGCGGGCGAAGACCACGGCCCAGGCCGTTCCGATGGTGCCGGCGCCGATCAGCGCGACCTTGGGAAGCGCGCTCATTGGATCGGCGAGAAGCTGGAGGGCGTCAGGATGCGCGTGTTCTGCACATCCAGGTAATCCGCGACCATACCGAGATATTCCTGCCATTGCGGATCGGCCAGCATGGCGGCGCGGCGACGCGCGCGGTCATCCAGCCCCTCATAGCCCCAGAGGGCGACGACGTGATTCAGCTCGCCGATCTCGGTGGTGAAATAGCCGAGGAACTTGCCCAGATGCTTCACCTGCAAAGGCAGCCCGTACTTCTCATAAGTGCTAACGAAGAGCCCGAGCTTGCCGGGCTTCAGGCGATAATCCCGCTCCTCGACGATCATGCGCTCAGGCCTTGGGCGGAAGCGTGCCGAAGACCGTCTCGGCCTCGATCTGCAGCACATCCACGGGGCGCGGGAAGTTGGGCGGCTGCGGGTCGCCCGGATTCCGCTCGCGGCCGATGCGGGCGAAGAAGGTTTCCAAGCCCCCGGGCATCATCAGCCACATGAAGGTCATCGGCCCATCCTCGCTCGCCTGGAAGCGGTGCGAGCGGCCCTTGCCCAGGAAGATGCAGGTGCCCTTCTGCATCGGCACCTTGTCCGTGCCGTTCAGCAGCGCCTCTCCACTGCCTTCCAGCACGAAGATCACCTCCTCATTGTCCGGGTGCACGTGCTCGCGCACGAAGCAGCCGGGATCCACCAGCTGCGTGCCCATGGAGAAGGGTGTCTCCGCGCCGATCTCGTTGGAAGCCAGAATGCAGCGCACGAAGCCATTGGCCGGCACGGGCTGCCAGAAGGAGCGCGCGTCATCGGGCTGCACGACCACAAGCGGTGCTTGCGGGATGAGGGTGTCGGGCATCAGGGATTCCTCCTGCGGGGGGTGATGGGGAAGGCCGGCGCGGGGGCCAGCAAAGTGGTCAGCGCCTCAGCCCGGCGGCCAATATGGCGATGCAGGATCGCCGCGCCGGCGGCCGCATCGCGCGCGGCCAAAGCGGCGAGCAATTCATCATGCTCGTCGAAATTCAGCTCGGGGCGCGGCCCGGTGGCATAGGCCCAGCGGATGAAGGTGGTGCGCGCATTCACCTCGTTCAGCGTGCGCAGCAATTCCGCATTGGCGGCCAGGGCGCAGAGCGATTCATGGAAGCGCACATCCTCGGCCACCATCGCGGCGCGCCCCTCGGTGCGGGCCACCTGGCGCTGCCTGGCGCGCCAGGACCGGCCAAGGGCGGCGATGGCGCCCGGCGTGGCACGCTCACAGGCCAGACGAAATGCCGTCGCTTCCAGCGCCTCACGCAGTTCGTAGAGGTCCATCGCCTCGCGCAGGTCGAGGTCACGCACGAAGAAGCCCTGGCCGCCGCGCGCCACCAGCAGGCGCTCCGCCGCCAGGCGATTCAGCGCCTCCCTCAACGGCGTGCGCGAGAGGCCGAGGCGCTCGGCCAGATGCACCTCGTTCAGCCTTTCGCCGGGGCGCAGCTCATAGAGCAGCAGCATGCCCCGCAGCGCCTCATAGGCGATGTCCACCGCGCTGGCGCGCGGCGCTTCGGGGGGGAGCTTGGTGGCCGACATGGAGGGCGAGCATTATGCATTGCTGTATACAATGCAAGCGAATTGCGCCCCCCTATTCGGGCACCAGCACCCAGCCCGGGCCTGGGTCGAAGCGCGTGATGTCGCGTGCGACCTGGGCCGTCGCCGGCCCCAGATTGGCCTGGTAGACGCGCCCGTGATGGCTCACCAGGAAGGACTGGATGCCGGAGACGCCCCATTGCGCGGGGGTGGCGAGGATGGCGAAGCCGCCGATCATCCGGCCGTTCACCACGTAATCCAGCTCACCGCCTGGTGCGGCAGATCCCTGGCCTTCGAGCATGCGGAAGATGTAGCCATGGAAGGGGCGTGGGGCCTCCGCCGGGCCGCGCCGCGCATAGCCGCCCGCGCTGGCCGCCGCCGCCAGCGGGCCGAGCGGGCTGGCCGGCTCGCCCTCCGCGCTGGGCCAGTAGAGCCCGTCGCGCTGGCCGGGGGTCGAGAAGAAGCGCCGCGCGTAGCTGCGCAGCGCCCCCTGCCGGCCCGCGGTGCGGGCGAATTCATCCTGCACCGCCACCAGCGTCCGCAGCGTCTCGATGGTGTCGAGCTCGTTGCGGCCGATGCGCCGGTCCACCAGCTCCTGCGCGCCCTGCCGCGCATCGAAGCGCCAATGCGGGCCGCGCTGGAGCATGGGGATGGGCAGCGGCCAGTCATCGGGGCCGATCTGCAGCACGGCGCGGCCTGGCGCCGGGCGAAGGATCTCGTGCTTCGCCGCATGGCTGGCCGTGAAGCGATCCCGCGCCGCGCGATCCGCCACCGGATCGCCCGAGCGGATCAGCCCCAGGGCGCGCTCGCCCAGCACGCGCAGCAGGCGGGCTTCGTCATGCGCCGCGATCGCCTCGGCAAGGGCAGCGAAGCCGGCCTCGGGCGTGGGAAAGGATTGCGGCGGCTGCGGCGGGCGCGGAGCCTCGGCGGTGGCCGGGGCATCGGTGGTCGGTTGCGCCCAGGCGGGTGAGGCGGCCAGGAGAAGGGCGAGCCCGCCCCGGATCAGATGCTGTTTCATCGCGCTCAGCCCCCCCGCCTGCCGCCAACATGCCCGCCGCCACGGGGGCCAGCGGCGCGGCCGGCTCCACCGCCGCCGGCGCGGGCCGGCCCGGCCTGATATCCCCCGGCGCGGGCACCGGCCGCCTGCCGGGCTCCGCCGCCATGCGCCTGTTGCCGCGAGATCGGCGGCGCCTGCCGGCTGGCCTGGCCGCGTTGGGCGGCGGCCCGCACGTCACGGCCCTGGCCCACGCCGTACAGCGCGGCGGGCCGCGCCTGCGGGCGTTGCTGCGGAATCTGTGGCCGGCCGCTCGGAAGGGTGGTGGGCCGGTTCGCGGCGAGGTTGGGGCGCTCGCCGCCGCTGGGTCGGTTCGCGCCCAGATTGGGCCGTTCGGCCCCACCGGGCCGGTTCGCGCCCAGCGCTGGGCCGTCGCCGCCGCCGGGTCGATGGGCGCCCAGATTGGGCCGCTCGCCCCCGCCAGGCCGGTTCGCGCCCAGCCCAGGGCCGTCGCTGCCGCCCGGTCGGTTCGCGCCCAGACTGGGCCGCTCGCCCCCACCGGGTCGGTTCGCGCCCAGCCCCGGGCCGTCGCTGCCACCGGGACGATGGGCGCCCAGATTGGGCCGCTCGCCCCCGGCAGGGCGGTTTGCGCCAAGGCCCCCCTCGCGCTGGACCTGCTCCGCCCGGCCGCGGAACTGCTCGCGGCTCCGGTCCCGATCCAGGTTGCGATTGGCGCCGCCATCGCCGCGGAAGCGGTTGTTCACCTCGCGGTTGGAATAGGCCACGCCATGCCGGTGCGAGACGTCGTGCTGCCAGCGGTTGCTGTTGATCTGCGTGCGGTTGACGTTGATGTTGTTCACGCGGTTCACGTTGATGTCGGCATAGCCGCGCCCCCAGGCCGGCCGCGCCCAGCCCCAGAGCGAGCCGACCACCGCGGCGCCCGTCGCGAAGGCCATGCCGGTCAGCAGCGCATTGGCCACGCCCCAGCCCGGCGGCGGCGGCATATAGACCGGCGGATGGCTGGGCCAGGGCCAGGTGCCGAAGACCACGGTCGGGTTGTAGGCCGGCACGAAGACCACCTCGGGGTTGGTGGGCGCGATGGTGATGATCTGCGGCGGTGCCACCACCACGCCGCCCGAGGCGGGCGCCACCGTCACATTCTGCGTCACCGTCACCGTCTGCTGCGGGCCGCTCTCCAGATGGCCGGCCTCCTTCGCGCGGCCGCGCAGCACCTGGATGGCGTTGAACACATCCTCCTGCTGGGCCAGCACCGCATCGCCCAGCTGTTGCGTCCATTCCAGCTGGTCGCTCATCATCTTCACGAGATCGGGGAAGGGCACCATGGATTTCACCGAGGCGTCCCAGGCCTGTGCCTGCAGGGCCTGCGCGAGGGCATCGCCCTGCAAGGCCGCGTTCTGGGCCTGGCCCAGCCAGCGCTGCGCCAGCACGATCTCCATCGGATAGGTCGCCGCCATCAGCATCTGCATCAGCAACTCATCGGGAAACAGCGCGATGGGCGCCAGGAGTTGCTCCAGCTGGGCTTGGCTGAGATTGGCATTCTCATCGGCGGTGGCGATGGGCTGCGGGCTCGGCGCCTGCGCCCGGGCCGCCGGTGCGGTGAGCATGGCGCTGCCGCCAAAGGCGAGGGCCAGCACGACCAGGGCGGCACGCCGCGGATCGAGCCGGGGGAAGTTCTGGCCTGTTCCTTGCTGGCGCATGGCTCGATCCTCAACCTTGTTCATGTTCCTGCTTTCCAACAGCCTAACCCTAGCGCCACCCCATGCACCAGCGCCGCCTGGCCCATCCCGGGCCGGCGGAACGAGGTTCATGCCGGCGCACGACGCCAGGAGACGCCCCAGATGCGCATAACCCTCCCTTCCCTGATGTTGGGCCTGGCCTTGGCCCTGCCCCTGACCCCCGCCCAGGCGGGCGTGCCCGAACTGCGCCTCTGGGTGGCCCGCCTGATCGAGACCTTGGATGCCGGGCTGACCCGCGGCGACCTGCGCAACCTGCGCATCGAGATCGGCGCGGAAATCCGCGTCATGCGGCTCGGCGCGCCCACCGCGACCTATGAGCTGGATGAGCTGAACCGCGCCATCCTCGCCACCGACCAGGCCTGGCAATTGCTTCAGGGCCTGCCGGTCTGCCAGCCGGCGGCGGCGGGCGGGCCGGTGGCGGAGCCGGTCCCCTGCCTGGCCCAGCTGCGGCCGCACCTCCTGGCGCTGGGGGTCAATGTGAGCGATCTCGGCAGCGCCTATACCCAGGCCGCCGTGGTGCAGCCCATGCTGGTGGCGCTGCGGCGCCAGGCGGAGCGGAGCCTGCGCAGCCTGCGCTGAGATTCGCAGGCTGCGACGGCACGCGGCTTGCCCCCGCCCCCGGTGGAACCCTCGATCCTGGGGGCGTCCCTTCGGGAAGGACCCTGAAAACATGACACGCAAATGGAGCTGGGGGCTGGCGCTCGCGCCATGCGCCCTGGCCGGGGTGCTGGGCTTCAGCCAGCAGGCCACGGCGAACGACGACGTGACCATGTCCACCAGCCTCACCAGCGTCGCGCAGTCGAGCACGGTGAATCTGCTGGATCTCGGCACCGGCAACGGTCCCGGGCTGGTCAGCCAGGAGACGGTGCGCTTCGGCAGTGATTCCAGCGCCGGCACCATCAGCTATTCCGGCACATCGGGCATCTACATGGGCAATGTCGCGGGCATCACCGCGGCCCCCTGGACGCCCGGCGGGATCGAGTCGCGCAACTACTTCGCCACCCAACCGGGCGGCGCGATCACGATCGACTACGCCAAGAACCAGCAGTATTTCGGCATCATGTGGGGCTCGGTGGACAGCTACAACAGCCTGTCCTTCTACAACAATGATCGCCTGGTCGAATCCGTGAGCGGCCGCGACGTGACGCGCAACCCGGCGGGCAACCAGGCGGCGAGCGGCACCTATTTCGCCAACTTCAACTTCAGCAGCGATGCCAGCTTCAACCGCGTGGTGTTCAGCAGTAGCACGCCGGCCTTCGAGTTCAACATGATCGCCTATTCGACGCAGACCCAGGCGATCACCCCCAACGAGGTGGCGAAGGCCGGCCCCCTGACCGGGCCGCAGAGCGTCAGCGTGCCGGTGAATGCCGCGCCGGTGGCGGGTTCGCCCCTGCTGCTGGGGCTGCTGGGCTGGTGGCGGCGCCGGCGGAAGCAGGTGGCCGCCTGATGTCCGCCACCTCTCGCTCCTTGCCTCGCTGGCTGCGAGTCGCCCCGCTTGGCCTGGGGCGAGAGGCCGGGCTGCCCCTCATCCTGCTCCTCGGGGCCTGGCTGGGCATCCAGCTGGGCCCCATGGTGGTCGCCCTGCGCGAGACGGGGGCCGCCGCGCTGCTCAACCTGAACGGGCTTGGGCCGCTCGATCTCCTGGCGCTCTGGGCCTCGATGGAGGCGCTTTGGCGCGGCGCGCGGGCGGGCGAGCTTCGCGCGCCGCTCTGGGCCGGGGCGCTTTGCGCCGGCCTGTTGTTGCTTCCCTCCACCCTGGTCGCGGCCGGGGCGCTGGTGCTCTACGGCGCCGTCGTCGCCTGGGGCAGCCGCGGGGCCGCGCGCTGGGGCGCGCTCGGCATGCTGGGCCTCGGGCTGATCCATCTGGGCGGCGTCTTCGGCCAGCCGGCACTGACCGCGCTGATCCTCTGGGAGGCCTGGGCCACCCATGCCGTCATGTCCTGGCTGGAGCCGGGCCTCACCCTCGCCGGGCCGGTGCTGCGCATGCCGGATGGCCATGGCATCGCCGTGATGGCGGGCTGTTCCGTCGCGCATTTCCTGCCGCCGGCGCTGCTGGCGCTGATGGTGATGCGGCGGGGCACGGGCGCCGCCCGGCCGTTGCTGGGCCCCGCGCTGGCCCTCATCCTCATTCTGGTGGTGCTGAACCTGCTGCGGCTGATGCTGCTGGTCTGGTCGCCCTTCGCCTATGGCTGGGGGCATGGCGTGCTCGGCACCAACCTCTTCGGCCTGCTTTGCGTGGCCGTGCTGCAGGCCACCGCCGATGCCTAAGCCGCTTCCCCTGATCCTGGCCCTGATGGTCATGCTCGGCTTCGGGCTGAAGCTGGACCGAGCGCTGACGCAGCCCCTCGCCCCGCAGGCGGCGGCCACGCAAGGCCTGGCGCAGGGCCTCGCGGAAGCCGGCTGGCGGCGCCTGGGCGAGAGCGCCCTGCTGGCCGACGGCTCCTTCACCGCCCAGCGCTTCCAGCGGGGCCTGTGCGGGCTGGACGTGGCGTTGCTGCCGCCCGGCGATCAATACCTCGCCGTGCTGGGCGAGGCCTGGGGCGGGCGGACGCGCTTCCTGGACGATGCGGGCTTCCGCGCGACGCCGCCCGAAGCGGGCCGCTGGCGCATCATGACGCGGCACCTGGCCCATGCGCTCGGCCTGGGGCCGCGCCCGGCGCTGTTCGGCGTGGCGGCGGCGAGCGCCGGCGACTGCCCACCGGAACTCTGGGCGGAGCTGGCGCGGCTGGTACGTTGATCCGGCGCTTTCGCCCACCCTTCGCCCTCGCTATCACTGCGACATGCCCCCGCGCCCCCTTGGCCGCCCCCTGGCCCGCCCCAAGGCCCGCCTTCCGGCTCGCTCCCTCGGCCGCGCCTGGGGCGCGCCGTTGATCGAGCAGGACGGGCTCTCGCTGGGCGAGCAGGCCTTCCGCCGCCTGCGCGATGCGATCATCCAGGGCGCCTTGCCGCCGGGCCGCAAGATTTCCGAGCGCAGCCTGGCCGCCGCCTTCGGCATCTCCGCCCAGCCGGTGCGCGAGGCGCTGCGCCGGCTGGAGCGCGAGGGCCTGGTCGTCACCCTGCCGCGCAGCGGCACGGTGGTGGCCGAGCTAGGGCCCGGGCAATTGGCCGAACTCGGCCGCATCCGCGCCGCGCTGGAGGGCGTGGCCGCGGCCCTGGCGGCCGAGCGGCTGGATTCGGTCGGCCTCAAGGCGCTGGCCGCGCTGCTGCAGCGCATGGCCGAAGGCACCGCGGCCGCCGACACCGCCGCGCTGGATGCGGCGAATGAGGAATTCCACGCGCTGATCCACCAGGCGGCGGGCAATGCCTTCCTGACGCGCTCGCTCGCTTCGCTGCGGGCCTATGACCACCGCGGCCAGCACCGCGCGGTGGGCAGCACGCCGCGCGACCTGCCCAAGGCGCTCGCCGAGCACAGGAGCATCGTCGCCGCCTTCAAGCGGCGGGACGCGGCGCTGGCCGAGGCTCGGATGCGCGGCCATGTCCTGCGCTCGCTGGTGACGAATGGCGTGCTGCCGCCTCCGGTCAAAAAGCCGCGTTGACGCGCGGGGCCGGACTGCGCCAGACTTCCAACTGCTATTGCAGTTTACCCCATGAGAGGTGCCCCGGCCATGTCGGCCCAAGGCACCCGGTTTGAGGAGAAGTCCATGTCCGCCCGACGCATTCTTGCCGGAAGCATCTTCGCCGCCTGTGCGATGCTCGTGCTCGCCGTTCTCCCCGCTGCCGCCCAGGAATGGCGTGGCTGGAACATCCACGCCGCCGACTACCCGAACGGGCAGGGCATGGATGCCTTCACCCGGATGGTGGCCGAGCGCAGCAACAACCGCATCCGCATGCGCACCTTCCACTCGGCGCAGCTCGGCCAGCAGGATGAGGCGATCCAGCAGATGCGCCTCGGCACCATCGATTTCGGCAATTTCAACCTCTCGCCCTTCAACAACCTGGCGGCCTCCACCAATGTGGTGACGCTGCCCTTCCTGTTCCGCGATGTCGCGCATATGCAGCGCGCCATCGATGGCGTGGCGGGCGAGGCCATTGCGCGGGAACTGGAGGCGATCGGCATCATCGCGCTCGCCTGGTATGACGCCGGCGCGCGCAGCCTCTACACCACCCGGCCGGTGCGGCAGCCCTCCGACCTGCGCGGCATGAAGATCCGCGTGCAGACCTCGGATCTCTGGATTGACCTGATGCGCGCGCTGGGCGCCAACCCGACGCCGCTGCCCTTCGGCGAGGTCTTCACCAGCCTGCAATCCGGCGTGATCGACGGCGCCGAGAACAACTGGCCTTCGTACGAAAGCACCCGGCATTTCGAGGTGGCGCGTTTCTACACCACGACAGAGCATTCCAACGTGCCGGAGGTGCTGGCCGTCTCCCGTCAGCGCTGGCAGCGGATGAGCGAGGCCGACCGCACCATGATGCGCGAGGCCGCGCGTGAATCCGCCGCCCTGCAGCGTCGCCTCTGGGCCGAGCGCGAGACGGTGAGCCGCCAGCGCGTGGTGGCCGCCGGCGTCACGGTCATCGAGATCAATGACCGTTCGCCCTGGGCCGCGCTGATGGAGCCGGTCTATGCGAAATACGCGGCGACGCCGGCGCTGAGCGGCCTGGTCCGCAGCATCCGCGAGATGCGGTGAGCCGGCCGATCCCGCCCGCGCTCGCGATGTTCTCGCGGGCGCTGGGCGCCTTGTCCTGGGTGACCATCGCGCTGGCCGGCGTGGCGCTGCTGGTGCTGGTGGGGATGATGGGCTGGCTGGTCTTTGGCCGCTATGTGCTGAACGACACGCCGACCTGGATCGAGCGCGTGGCGACGCTGGCCATCCTCTCCATCGCCATGCCCGTCGCCGCCGTCGGCGTGCGGGAGCGCTTCCACCTCTCCGTGCTCGGCGTGCGCGAAGCCTTGCCGCAAGGGGCGCAGCGCTGGGTGGCGCTGGGCTGTGACGTGCTGATGGGCCTCTTCGGCGCCGGCATGGCCTGGTGGTCCTGGGAGCTGGTCGAGATGGTGGGGCCCTTCAAGATTCCGCTGCTCGGCATCAGCCAGGGCTGGACCTATGCGCCGATGGTGGTGGGCGGGGCGCTGATGGTGCTGTTTGCCATCGAGCAGGTGCTGCTCGACATCTTCTCGCCCGAGTTGCCCGAAAAGCGCGGCATCGCCGCGGCCTTCCTGGAGTAGCGCCTGTGGAACCCGGGCTCTTCCTGATCTTCGCCGTCTTCGCCGTGGGCCTCATGGCCGGCGTGCCGGTGGCCTTCTGCCTCGGCATCGCGGCCGTCGCGGGCTTTCTCTGGGAGGGGCTGAACCCCGCCGTGGCCTTCCAGCAGATGGCGAGCGGGATGAGCATCTTCTCGCTGCTGGCCATTCCCTTCTTCATCTTCGCGGGCGAGATCATGCTGCATGGCGGCATCGCGCGGCGCTTGGTGGCGCTGGCTTCGGCCGCGGTGGGCTGGATGCGAGGCGGCCTCGGCATGGTGGATGTCTCCACTTCCATGCTCTTCGGCGGGATTTCGGGAAGTGCCGTGGCGGACACCTCGGCCACCGGCACCATCCTGATCCCGGCCATGAAGGCCAAGGGCTATGGCACGGATTACGCGGTGTCGCTGACGGTGACGAGCAGCATCGCCGGCATCCTGATCCCGCCCAGCCACAACATGATCCTGTATTCGCTGGCGGCGGGGGGCGGGATTTCCGTCTCGGCGCTGTTCATCGCGGGCATCGTGCCGGGGATCATGATGTGCCTCCTGCTCGCCATCGCCGCCTATGTGATGGCGGTGCGGCGCGGTTATCCGGCGGATGGCTGGAAGGGGTTTCGTCACCTGCTCTGGGCCTTCGTGGATGCGCTGCCCGGCTTGCTGACGGCGGTGATCATCCTGGGCGGCGTGCTTTCCGGCGTCTTCACCGTGACGGAGAGCGCGGCCTTCGGCACCATCTGGGCGCTGCTGGTGACGCTGCTGGTCTACCGCGCCCTGCCGTGGAAGGATTTCGTGCTGGCCGTGCGGACCAGCGTGCGCACCACGGCGGTGGTCTTCCTGCTGGTGGGTACAGCCACGGCCTTCGCCTGGCTGCTCGCGATGTATCGGCTGCCGGAATTGCTGACCGATGGGATGCTCTCCATCAGCAGCAATCCCATCGTGATCCTGCTGCTGATCAACCTCTGCCTGCTGGCGATGGGCTGCGTGATGGACATGGCGGCGCTGATCCTCATCACCACGCCCATCTTCCTGCCCGTGGTGGTCGCCATCGGGATGGATCCGGTGCAGTTCGGCATGGTGATGATGATGAATCTCGGCCTTGGCCTGACGACTCCGCCGGTGGGGGCGGTGCTGTTTGTGGGCTGTGCCATCGGCCAGATCCGCATCGAGGAGGTGATGCGCACCATCTGGCCCTTCTGGGGTGCTATCCTGGTGGCGCTGGCGCTCACCACCTATTGGCCCGCCGTCTCCCTCACCCTGCCCAGGTTGTTGCTGGGCTACGGCGGATAACGGTCCAAGGATCGGGGTCTGGGGCCTTTCGGCCCCAGCCGCCGGAGGCCCTTTTTTTCTGCCTCAGATCGGCCCCGGCACCCGCGCCTCGGCCAGCGCCGCCGCCTGGCGCTGCGCCAGCTTCTCCTCGCTGTAGTCGGCGATGAGTTCGTTGAACATGCGGTGCCAGTTGCGCTGCGCCTTGAGCCGGAAGAAGACGCTGCCCAGGCCGATCGCCGCCCGGTCCATCAGCGGGAATTCGCGCGGGATCTTCACGCCGCCGGTGCGCTTCAGCCCCTCATGCACCGCCTGCGCGACCTTGCGGCCATGCGTCGGATCATCGGATTGCTGGATGAAGCGGACCTTGTCCTCCAGCAGCGGCTCATAGAGGAAATCCGCCCAGGATTTCAGGACCAGCATCGTCTCGCGCGAGAGGTTGCGGAACCCCCAGGATTCGAAGGCGTGATGCGCCTTGTCGTCATCGCCGTCGCGCACCGCCTCATAGAGGGTGATGACGCCGGTGATGAAGCTCGGCGGGAAGATGCGCACCACGCCGAAATCCAGAAGGCTGATGCCGCCCGCCTCGTCATGCACGCCCGGCTGGCGCACCTGGTAATTGCCCAGATGCGGGTCGCCATGGATCACGCCATAGCGATAGACCGGCTTGTACCAGGCCTGGAACAGCGCCTCGGCATAGCCGTTGCGCTCCTCCAGCGAGGAGTTTTCGTCCAGCCGCTTCAGGATGGAACCGCCATCCAGCCAGGTCATCGTCAGCAGGCGGCGGGTGGTGAGGTGGTCGATCGGCGTCGGCACATGCACGCGCGGCTCATCGGCCAGGATCAGGCTGTAGAGGCGCTGGTGCGAGGCCTCGCGCGTGTAGTCCAGCTCCTCGCGCAGGCGATCGGCGATCTCGGCATAGGCGTCGTCATTGTCGAGCGCGCTGTCCATCTTGCGATAGAGCTGCATGCCGAGCTTGAGCTGCTTGAGATCCGCCTCCACCACGGAATTCATGTCCGGGTATTGCAGCTTGCAGGCGAC
>JAIYDS010000126.1 GCA_027487385.1 Acetobacteraceae bacterium
AGGAGCAGGCTCGCATGAGCAAAGTCATCGGTATCGACCTCGGCACCACCAATTCCTGCGTCGCCATCATGGAAGGCGGCGAGGTGAAGGTGCTGGAGAACGCGGAGGGCGCGCGCACCACCCCCTCCATGGTCGCCTTCGCCAAGAATGGCGAGCGTCTGGTGGGCCAGAGCGCCAAGCGCCAGGCCGTCACGAACCCCAACAACACGCTCTACGCCGTCAAGCGCCTGATCGGCCGCAAGTTCGACGACAGCATGGTGCAGAAGGAAAAGGGCCTGGCGCCCTACAGCATCGTGAAGGCCGACAATGGCGACGCCTGGGTCGAGGTGGACGGCAAGAAGTATGCGCCGCAGCAGATCAGCGCGAATGTGCTGACCAAGATGAAGGACACGGCCGAGGCCTATCTCGGCGAGAAGGTCACGCAGGCCGTCATCACCGTGCCCGCCTATTTCAACGACGCCCAGCGCCAGGCGACCAAGGAGGCCGGCGCCATCGCAGGCCTCGAAGTGCTGCGCATCATCAATGAGCCGACGGCCGCGGCCCTGGCCTATGGCATGGACAAGAAGACCTCCGGCACCATCGCGGTCTATGACCTCGGCGGCGGCACCTTCGACGTGTCCATCCTGGAAATCGGCGACGGCGTCTTCGAGGTGAAGTCCACCAATGGCGACACCTTCCTGGGCGGCGAGGATTTCGACCAGCGTGTGATCGACTACCTGGCCGATGAGTTCAAGAAGGAGAACGGCATCGACCTGCGCGGCGACAAGCTCGCCCTGCAGCGCCTGAAGGAAGCCGGCGAGAAGGCCAAGATCGAGCTCTCCAGCTCGAAGCAGACCGAGATCAACCTGCCGTTCATCACCGCCGATGCCTCCGGCCCGAAGCATCTCGTGATGCAGCTGACCCGCGCCAAGCTGGAAGCGCTGGTGGATGACCTGGTGCAGCGCACGCTGGAGCCGGTGAAGAAGGCGCTCTCGGACGCCGGCATGACGGCGGGCGAAGTGGACGAGGTCATCCTCGTCGGCGGCATGACGCGCATGCCCAAGGTCATCGAGGCGGTGAAGGGCCTGTTCGGCAAGGAGCCGGCCCGCAACGTAAATCCCGATGAGGTGGTCGCGATCGGCGCCGCCATCCAGGGCGGCGTCCTCAAGGGCGACGTGAAGGATGTGCTGCTGCTGGACGTGACGCCGCTCTCGCTCGGCATCGAGACGCTGGGCGGCGTGTTCACACGCCTGATCGACCGCAACACGACGATCCCCACCAAGAAGTCGCAGACCTTCTCGACCGCGGATGACAACCAGACGGCTGTCACCATCAAGGTCTTCCAGGGCGAGCGCGAGATGGCGGCGGACAACAAGCTGCTGGGCAATTTCGACCTCCAGGGCATTCCGCCCGCACCGCGCGGCGTGCCGCAGGTGGAAGTGACCTTCGACATTGACGCGAACGGCATCGTGAGCGTCTCCGCGAAGGACAAGGCCACCGGCAAGGAGACCCAGATCAAGATCCAGGCGAAGTCGGGCCTTTCCGACGCCGACATCGAGAAGATGGTGCGCGATGCCGAGGCGAATGCCGAAGCGGACAAGAAGCGCCGCGAGGCGGTCGAGGCGCGCAACCAGCTCGACACGCTGATCCACTCCACCGAGAAGACCATTCGCGAAAATGGCGACAAGGTGCCGGCGGATGAGCGCGCGGCCGCCGAGGCGCTGATCACCGAGGCCCGGACGGCTATGGAGAGCGGCGATGCCGAGGCCATCAACGCGGCGGCGGAGAAGCTCAGCCAGGCCGCGATGAAGATCGGCGAGGCGATGTACAAGGCCGAGCAGGCCGCGCCCCAGCCCGAGGCCAGCGCGGACCAGCAGAAGCCAAACGACAAGGTGGTGGACGCCGAGTTCGAGGAAGTGGACCCGAAGAAGAAGAAGGGCTGAGGCTCACCCAGGCCAAGCCGCTTCACGCGCCCGGATCAGTGATGATCCGGGCGTCTCTTTGATGTAGCTGAGAGAGCGACGCGCCCACCGGGCCCCTCTGGCCGGAACCCTTCGCTCTCTGAATTCCCGCAGGATGAAACCATGGCCAAGCGCGATTATTATGAAGTGCTCGGCGTCAGCCGGGACGCCTCCGAGGATGATCTCAAGAAGGCCTATCGCAAGCTCGCGATGCAGTTCCACCCGGACCGCAACCAGGGCGATGCCAAGGCCGAGGGCAAGTTCAAGGAAGTCAGCGAAGCCTACGAAGTCCTGAAGGACGCCGAGAAGCGCGCCGCCTATGACCGCTACGGCCATGCCGCCTTCGAGGGCGGCGGTGGCGGGGGCGGCGGCGGCAATCCCTTCGGCGGCGGCGGCTTCGAGGACATCTTCGAGGAGATGTTCGGCCGCTTCGGAGGCCGCGGCGGCCGCCAGGCCACCGGCCGTGGCGCCGATCTGCGCCAGGAGGTCCAGATCACGCTGGAGGAGGCCTTCGCCGGCACCAAGAAGACCATCCGCGTGCCCAGCAGCGTGCAATGCGAGGCCTGCACCGGCTCGGGCGCCGAGGGCGGCAGCGCCTCCGCCACCACCTGCGGCACCTGCCGTGGATCGGGCAAGGTGCGCGCGCAGCAGGGCTTCTTCCTGATCGAGCGCACCTGCCCCACCTGCTCGGGCTCGGGCAAGATCATAAAGAACCCCTGCAAGGTCTGCGCCGGCGCCGGCCGCGTCCAGCGCGACCGCACGCTGAACGTGACCATCCCCGCGGGCGTCGAGGACGGCACCCGCATCCGCCTGACGGGCGAAGGCGAGGCCGGGCTGCGCGGCGCGCCCGCCGGCGACCTCTACGTGGATATCGGCGTGAAGCCGCACCCGATCTTCCAGCGCGAGGGGCCCAACATCATGGTCCGCGTGCCGCTGCGCATGACGCAGGCGGCGCTGGGCGCCAGCGTGGAGGTGCCCTCGATCGATGGCGGCCGCTCGGCGGTGAAGATCCCGGCCGGCACCCAGACGGGCGATAATTTCCGCCTGCGCGGCAAGGGTTTCTCCGTTTTGCGCAACCCTGCGCGCGGCGACATGTATGTCCAGGTCGTCGTCGAGACGCCGCAGAACCTGACCCCGAAGCAGCGCGAACTGCTGGAGGCCTTCGAGGCCGAGGCGGTGCAGGGCGGCAAGAGCAGCCCGGAAAGCGAGGGCTTCTTCGCCAAGGTGAAGGAGTTCTGGAACGGCGTGGGGCGGTAGCCGCACGCTGGCGGGCCTGGGCGAAAATTGTTAACAGGCCCGTCATCTTCCGCCTTGCAGGATCCGCCATGACCGAACTCAGCCGTCGCGCCCTGGGCGCCGCCGCCCTCTCCAGTGCCCTCGCCACCCCTGCCCTGGCGCAGCCCGCCGGCGGCAGCCCGGGCCTGACGATCGCCACCGGCGGCGCCGTCACCTCGCTCGACCCACATTTCTTCAACGCCTCGCCCAATTCCTCCCTGGCGCTGCATATCTTCAACACGCTGGTGGACCGCACGCATGATGCGAAGCTCCTGCCCAGCCTTGCCACCTCCTGGCGGACCGTCGCGCCCACGATCTGGGAGTTCAGCCTGCGCGAGGGCGTGACCTGGCACGATGGCCGCCCCTTCACGGCCGAGGACGTGGCCTTCACCCTGACCCGCGCGCCCAACGTGCCCAACTCGCCCGGCGGCTTTGGCGGCTTCATCCGCTCCATCGCGCGCACCGAGATCCTGGATCCGCACCTGATCCGGTTCCACACGCATTTTCCGAACCCGATCCTGCCGAACGAGATCGCCTCGATCTTCATCATCAGCAAGCATGTGGGCGAGGGCGCCGCGACCGAGGACTACAACAGCGGCCGCGCCGCCATCGGCACCGGCCCCTACCGCTTCGTCAGCCACCGCCAGGGCGACCGGACGGAGTTGCTGCGCAACGACGCCTATTGGGGCGGCGCCGAGCCCTGGGCCCGTGTCTCCTACCGCTTCGTCGCCAGCGATCCGGCGCGCAGCGCGGCCCTGCTGGCCGGCGATATCGACATGATCGACCAGGTGGCGAGCAGCGACCTCGCGCGGCTGCGGCGTGAGCCGCGGGTCAGCGTCTCCGAAACGGTGGGCCTGCGCGTTGTCTATCTGATGGCCGATTTCTCCCGCCGCGGGAATTTGCCCGGCGTCTTCGACCACACAGGCGCGCCGCTCGCCGTGAATCCCTTCGACGATATGCGCGTGCGCCAGGCGCTCTCGATCGCCATCAACCGCGAGGCCATCGCCGAGCGCGTGATGGAGGGCCAGGCCACCGCGACCAACCAATGGCTGCCGCCCGGCGTCTACAGCCACGCGCCCGATGTGCGCGTGCCCACGCCCGACCTGGACCGCGCCCGCCGCCTTCTGGCCGAGGCCGGCTACCCCAACGGCTTCCGCCTGACGCTCACCTCGCCCAATGACCGCTTCCCGAATGATGCGCGCATCGCCCAGGCGGTGGCGCAGTTCTGGACGCGCATCGGCGTGCAGACCACGGTGGATACGCTGCCCTGGTCCAACTTCGCCGGTCGCTCGGCGCGGCAGGAATTCGCCATGCGCCTCACCAGCTGGGGCAGCGTGACGGCCGAGGCCAGCTACATGCTGACCAACATCATGATGACGAACAACCCGCAGGCCCGCACCGGCGCCAGCAATGCGGGCCGCTTCTCCTCGCCCGAGCTGGACCGCATGACGGAGGCCGCCGTGCAGATCCTGGACGACGCGACCCGTGAGCGCGCCTTGCAGGCGCTGGTCGGCTGGGTGGCGCGCGAG
>JAIYDS010000281.1 GCA_027487385.1 Acetobacteraceae bacterium
ATGATCGAGCGCAACCTGCCGGTGGAGTGGGGCATCAACACCCGCGTCACCGACATCCTGCGCGACGAGGAATTGCTGCCGATGTACCGCAAGGCGGGCCTGGTGCACGTCTCGCTCGGCACCGAGGCGGCGGCGCAGCTGAAGCTGGACCGCTTCAACAAGGAGACGACGGTCGCGCAGAACAAGAAGGCGATTGATCTGCTGCGGCAGAACGGCATCGTCTCCGAGGCGCAGTTCATCGTCGGGCTGGAGAACGAGACGGTCGAGACGCTGGAGGAAACCTACCAGATGGCGCGGGACTGGAATCCCGACATGGCGAACTGGGCCATGTACACGCCCTGGCCCTTCAGCGACCTGTTCCGCGAGCTGGGCGACAAGGTCGAGGTCTTCGACTTCGACAAGTACAATTTCGTCACACCCATCATGAAGCCCGACGCGATGGACCGCGCCACGCTGCTCGACCGCGTGATGCACAATTACCGCCGCTTCTACATGAACAAGGCCTTCTTTCAGTATCCCTGGACGCGGGACAAGCGCCGGCGGAGCTACCTGCTGGGCTGCCTCAAGGCCTTCCTGAAATCGGGCTTCGAGCGGAAATTCTACGACCTTGGACGCGTCGGCTATTGGGGGCCGCAATCGAAGAAGAAGGTTGATTTCCACTTCGACGGCGCGCGCAAGCTGGATGCCGAGGCGCGCGACTGGAAGAACGCGCCGCCGCGCAAGCGGGAGGTGGTGAAGGCCTGCGGCGGCGGTGACCAGCAGATGACCGAGGCCCAAATGGACGAAGCGCAGATGAATGAGACGCGCCATGGCTGAGGCGCGCATCGGCCCCAACGCCATCATCCGGGTGGGTGAGGCGCTTGTGGCGATGCAGGGCAGGGGTGTCGCGGCGGATGTCTTCGCCGCGGCCGACCTCGCGGCGTCCTTTGCGGTGCCGCCGCAATCCATGGTGCCGGAGCAGCAGGTGACACGGCTGCACACGGCGATGCGCGGCCTGCTCGGCGTGGATCTGGCGCGGCGCGTGGGGGCGGAGGCGGGGCGCCGCACCGCGCATTACCTGCTGGGCCATCGCGTTCCGCGGCCGCTGGTGCTGCTTCTGCCGCGCTTGCCCGCCTGGCTTTCGGCGCGGGTGCTGTTGCAGGCTGTCTCCAAGCATTCCTGGACCTTTGCCGGGAGTGCGGACTTCACCGCCCGGGCGGCGCGGCCCGTGCAGATCGGCCTGGCTGGTTGTGCCATCTGCCGAGACGCGCATGAACCCGGCCCGCTTTGCGACTATTATGGCGAGACCCTGGCCGGGCTGTTTCGCGCCCTGGTCTCCCGCGATTGCGTGTCGGAGCAGACCAGCTGCGCCGCCGCCGGTGCCAGTGCCTGCCGCTTCCAGCTCGCCTGGTGATCCCTGCCTTGTGAGGCAAAGAGCCTCCGGCGGCTGGGGCCGGGGCCCCATTCATGGTTCATCTGATCACAACGGATTGGGGTCTGGGGCCTTTCGGCCCCAGCCGCCGGAGGCCCTTTTTCCCGTCACACCGCCAGAATCCAGGCAATAAAAAACGCGGGAAGCTTGCGCCGCCCGCGTTGTTGGGGAGGGGCCGTGCCGCTCAGTTGCGCGGCGCGGTCTCCAGGGCCGCCCGCCGCGGCGGGGGGTTCAGCTCCGGGTAATCCTGCAGCATCCGGGCGCCGCGCAGGGGCTCATTGATGCCCTGGTGGCAGGTGGTGCAGTTGACCTTGAGCGTGTCACCCAGCGGGCCCAGGCGATGCGGCGGGAATTCCGGCCGCAGCGGCTCGATGTAGTCATTGTTGATGGCCCGCACCATGCGGATGCCGTGCCAGGCCGTCACACGCTGCGGCGTGCTGTCCTGCCAGCCGGAGAAGTTGCGGCTGTTGTGGCAGAAGGTGCAGTTCACGCCGAGCGAGGAGGACATGTGCATCATGAGCGAGTAGGTCCATTCGGTGCTCAGGATGCTTTGGTTGTTGTCCGCCTGGCGGGAGGCTTCCGACTGCACGCCGATCGGGTTGTCACGCAGCAGATAGGGCGTGAAGGGATCGGTGGGCAGGCTGCTCAGCGCATTGGCCGCCACCGGCCGGTTCTGCTCGGGCGCCGTCGCCAGCAGGCGATGCAGCCGCGCATTGGGCGGGGAGGTGGACCAGACCGCCGCCGGGACCGCCTGGCCACGGTGGCAGGTGTAGCACGTCACGCCGACCTGCTGCACATGGCTGTTGTAGGTGGTGTTGATGGTCTGCACCATCTGCAGCATGCGCCGCGCCACCGTCTTCTGGTACATCCCCTCGGCCGCGAAATTGCCTTCGACGTGGCAACCATTGCAGCCGAGGTTCGGACCCTCGCCAGGATAGATCCACTCGGTCATCGCCTGCATGATCCGACCGAACTGTTCCACGCTGAGATGGCCGAGGACGCGCACGTTCTCGTAGATCTCGGAGGCGCGCGGGCTGGAGGGGTCATCCTCCGCCGGCTCGATCGCCGGCGGAGCCTGGTTCCGGGCGGTCAGCGCCGCCACGGTGCGGGGGTTGTCCACCCGCCCCATGGAGGTGCCGCGGAAGCCACCCTGCTCAGTGCTGGCGGGCGGACGCTCGAAGGTGACCACGAAGAAGGCGAGGCCCGCCACCGCCGCCACCAGGCCACCGAAGATGAGATTGAATTTCATGTCTCGCTCTCCTCTCAGCGGCCAGGCACGGGGATGACACCCCACACCGCCGGATAGGCCGGTGCGAAGCGCTTCTCGACCGCCCAGAGATACCAGTTGTCCACCACGGTGCCGGTCAGCAGGATGCCGATGCCACCGGTGATGGGCGTCAGGATGGCGAACCACCAGGCCCAGCGGTGAATACTCTCGTAGGTGGCGTTGAAGCCCATGGTCCAGCGCCAGAAGATGCCGGCGCGCTCGGCCGCGGTGCCGCGATCCACCGCCTGCTCCACCTCACGCTCGCCGCCGAAGCGGCCCACCGCCAGGATCGTGGCGCCATGCATCGCGAAGAGCAGCGTGGAGCCGTAGAGGAAGACGATCGAGAGCGCGTGGAACGGATTGTAGAAGAGGTTCCCGTAGCGGATGGAAAAGGCTGCCGTCCAATCCAGATGCGGGAAGATGCCGAAGGGCACCGCCTCGCTCCAGGACCCCATCAGGATCGGGCGGATGAAGCCCAGCACCAGGTAGAGCCAGACCGCGCCCATGAAGGCGTAAAAGGTGTGCTGGCCGAGACCCAGGGCCGCCGCACGGCGCCAGATGCGCGCCGCCCAGAGGAACATGGAGGCGGTCAGGAAGAAGCCGGCGGCGAGCCACCATCCACCCTCGGCGAGCGGCGGGATGCGCAGCCCGTGCTTGGGCAGCGGCGCCTCCAGGGCAAGCCAGGGCAGCAGCTTGACGAACTGGACGACATTCCAGTTCACCGAGGCCAGCATGTTCAGCCCGATGATCTCGAAGGCGATGAAGCCGCAGAGGATCGAGAGGACACCGAGCGTGCCCAGGTAGAAGGGCCCGATCTGCGCGTCGGCGAAGTAGCCGAGCAGGCGGAGCGACTTGGCTTCTCCGACGCGGGCATCATTACCGGGGGGGAGCTTCACACCGGGGTAGTGCGGCCCTGTCGGCTGCAGCCGGGTGAAGAGGTATTGGTATTCCATTGTGGCGTCCCTTCCTCTCAATTCCAGATCGGCAGCTGAAGCCACCAGTTCCACCATTCGGGCCAGCCGCGGGTCCAGAACGGACCGCTGATGACGATGCACACCGCGCTCCAGAAGCCGGCTGAAAGGGCGATGAACAGACCCAGCCGGTGGATGCCGAGCGTGCCGATCGAGTAGCCGATGAAGTCGCGGTAGAAGGTGTTCTCATGCTCCGGCGTCTTCACCGGCTCGCCCTTGGCAGGGTTGATCGCAGCCAGCACGAGGGAGGCATGGAGCGAGAGCGCGAGGGTCGTGGTGAAGAAGAAGGTCACCGCGATCATGTGGGCCGGATTGTAGTGGAAGTGCAGGTACTGGTACCCGACGTTCGACACCCAATCGAGGTGGCTGAAGATGCCATAGGGGAAGCCGTGGCCCCAGGCGCCCAGCAGGACCGGCCGGATCACGACGAGCGTGATGTAGGCGAAGACCGCCATGCCATAGGCCCAGGGGATGTGCATCCCCATGCCCAGCTTGCGGGCGATCTCGGCCTGGCGCAGGGCCCAGGAGACGAAGGCGCCGATCGCGCAGATGGTGATGGCCTGCCAGAGCCCGCCCTCATACATCGGCGCGAGCCCGAGGCCGTATCTCAGGTCGGGCGGGGCGATGTTGATGAGCCAGGGATTCCAGGTGCCGCCATGCGCGGCGCCCACCAGGATCAGGCCGGTACCAACCAGGGTGAAGAAGATCGTCGTCACGCCGAAGAAGCCGACGAAGAAGGGACCGACCCAGAAATCGAAGAGGTCCCCTCCCACCAGCGTCCCGCCGCGGACGCGATATTTTGGTTCGAAACTCAGCATCGCCATCGCTTGATGCTCCTGTGGGGGCAGCGCCGCAGCCTGCCCGGGTGTGTCGTCATCCTCGGCAGCGGGCGACGCCCGCTGCGCATGCCTCGCCCACTGCCGTGGAGCGACACTGTTCGCCCGGGCTGGCGGGGGATCGGATCACGCCTGTTGGGCGTGATCCGCATGCCCGTCGCCAGATCGAGCTGCGAAACCCGCGAGTGCTTCCCGAAGGAAGCCCTCGTGGATCAGCGGCCGACCGGCTGCCCGGGGGTGAAGGTCGGCGTGGTCGCGCACCAGCCCAGGTGGTCGCAGTAACGCGGCGAGCTGAGCACGGCGAAGTGAATCACCGCGGCGATGCCAACGACACCCAGGGTGCCGAGGACGCCGACGCGGAGGGGATTCACCACCATCCAAATCTTATGCATTGAGTTATCTCCTCTCAGATGAGAATGCCGGGCTGCCGGTCAGGACCGGATGGCCCGGCGGCTGATCACAGGAACATCCGCCAATCGGGCGGAACCACCTGGGTCCCGTAGACGAGCGGGCGCCAGAGCCAGACGAGAATGTGCGCGCCCATCGAGGCGAACACGGAGAAGATCCAGCCCTGCATCACCAGGCGGTGAATCTCACGCGCCTCGGCTTCCGTCACACCGGACCTTGTAGTCACATCGGCCATGAATTTGACCTCCAACCGGCCTTGCGGCCATTACCGCGCACGTCCCGCGCGGCAAGGATGTACGTGGCGCGATACGCCACGCACGGCTGACGGCCCGGTGTTGCCAGGCAGACAGAGGGTGAGGGGGAGAGGTGCCGGCTCATGCGGGCACCGTCTCCACCGAAAGGGTTCTTGCCGTGCGCGCGTGCGTCACGCGCGCCTCGCCGGCGTCGCGCGCCGCCTGCTCGACCTGCTCGCGCATGCGCTTCGCGGCCGAGATGCGGATCAGGAAGGGCTCGCGCTCCACCAGCGCATCCAGCAGCGCCTGCGCATCCTCATCCCACACATCGGAGGGACGGGCCGGCGTGGCCGGGATCTTGTCCATCTCCGTGCCGAGCGGGAGGATGTGGAACAGCGCGTCGAACAGCGCGTTGCAGTATTCCTGGATGATGTAGGTCGCACCCGCGAAGCCCATATAGGGCGTGCCGGTGGCGCGGCGGATGATCGCACCCGGAAAGCTCGCCGGGATATAGGCGGCGCGCGTGCCGGCTTCGGCCATGTACATGCGCTCGTTGAAGCTGCCGAAGACCACCAGGCCCGGCTTCTTCATCGCCTCGCGCGTCTTCGCATTGTCGGGCTTCTGGCCCGCGCGGCGTTCGGCTGCATAGGCGCAGGGAATGCCCATTTCCTCGGTGAGGAATTGCTGCAGGCCATGCGTGTAGGTGTGCGTCGCGACCACCGAGTAGGGGGCGGAGGCGAAGAAATCCTGCGTCACCGAGCGCCAGAGATCCCACATGGGCTTCAGCGTCGTGTGCTTCTCGCGCTCGATGAAGGGCTCGGGGTCGAGGCCCGTCAGCTCTCCCAGCTTGCGCAGGAAATTCGTCGTGGCGAACATGCCGATCGGCGCCTGGAGATAGGGGCGCTCCAGCTCCTCGCAGAGCTTGCGGCCGAACTCCCGGTACATGCAGATGTTCACATCGGCATTCGGCAGCTTCGCGATATCCTCGACATGCGAGCCCAGCGGAAAGACCAGGTTGATCTCGCAGCCGATGCCCTCGACCAGGCGGCGGATCTCGGCGAGGTCTGACGGCATGTTGAAGGTGCCGTAGATGGGGCCGATGATGTTGACGCGCGGTGTCTCGCCTTCCTTGCGGATGCGCGGCTTCATCTTGCGGCCCTTGGCGCCGAACTCGGTCCAGAGCCAGTTGATGGCGCGGTCCGCGGCCTGCCACTGATCCTCGTCGATCGTGCGGCAGATGAAGCGCTGCAGGTTGCTGCCCTGCGGCGTCACGCCACCGCCGATCATCTCGGCGATGGAGCCGGTGACGACCACGGCCGGCAGCTCAGGATCCTGCGTCGCGGCGGCGCGGCGCATGTTCGGCTCGGTGCCGTTCTGGCTAAGGCTTTCCTCATCCAGGCCGGTGACGACGATGGGCAGCTCATGCGGCGGCAGGCCGTCCGTGTAGTGCAGCACGGCGGTGACGGGCAGGTTCTCGCAGCCCACCGGGCCGTCGATGACGATGCGCATGCCGCGCACCGCCGAGAAGGCATAGATGGCGCCCCAGTAACCGCCGGCGCGATCATGATCGAGGACGAGCATGGCGTTACGTCCCCACCGCTTCTTCGGCCTTGGCCTTCGCCGCGCGCAGCTTGCGCTGGCGATCGCGGAAGCCTGGCGGATCGACGGGCTTCTCGCGGAAGCCGTAGCCCGCGCCATCCGGCGTGCCGACGCCCTCGAAGAAGCTGACCATTCGGCTGAAGCGCTCACGCCCCTGGGTCTGGGCGGCGACGATACCGGCCATGGAGCCCGCACCCGCAATGGAGAAGAGCGGCCGTGCGCTGACCATGTTGGTGAAGTAGAGGGCCGGGATGCCCATCTCCTTCGCCTTCTGCACCAGGGGCGTGGTGCCGAGCGCGAGGTCGGGCTTGGCTTCCTTCATGGCGGCCAGGTCCTGCTCGAGCGACGCGCGATACTGCACGTGGCAGCCCTGGGACTTCAGCCACTCGGCGTCGGCGGCACTCCATTCGGTGCGGGGGCAGGCGGTGCCGACATAGGGCACCTCGGCGCCGGCCTCGATCAGCAGGCGGGCCACCAGCAATTCCGAGCCCTCATAGCCGGAGACGGTGATGCGCGCATTGATCGGGTTGGCGGCGAGCACACCGCGGATCGCGGGAAGCACCGCCTGGCGGGCCGCCTCGCGCTGGCTCTCCGGCACGCCGGCGGCGATGCCGATGGCCTCGATCCAGGCCGCGGTGCCTTCCACGCCGACAGGGCCGGAGCCCACGACGTTGCGGCCCGCGGCGCGGAATTCGCGCACGCTCGCCGTGTAGAAGGGATGCAGCGCGGCGACGGCCACGGAATCCAGCGCGGAGTAGAGGTCACGCCATTCGCGGCAGGGCGCCTGGGCGCCGGCGGCGAGGCCCATCGGCGCCAGGATCTGGCCGATGCCCACGGGATCGGCCGGGAAGAGTTCGCCGATCAGGCAGACATTGCGCGCCTCGTCGCTGTGGTTGCGCGGCCGCGCCACGGGGCCCTGCTCGGCCTCGTTGCGCGCATAGCGCAGCATGGCGCCGGTCAGCACGTCCTTGGCTTCCGCATGCGTCGGCACGCCGAAGCCGGGCACGTCGATGCCGATGATGCGAACGCCGTTGATCTCCTTCGGCAGGAGCTCGAGCGGCACGCCGGAGGCGGTGGGGACACACAGGTTGGTGATGATGACGGCGTCGTAGTCCTCGGGCTTCGCCGTCTCATGCACCGCGTCGCGGATATCCTCGAAGAGCTTGCCGGTGACCAGCGTCTCGGAGTTGAAGGGCACATAGCCCACGGTCCGCTTGGCGCCGTAGAAATGCGAGGTGAAGGTCAGCCCATAGACGCAGCAGGCGCTGCCCGAGAGGATGGTCGCCACCCGGCGCATGCGCAGCCCGACGCGGAGGCTGCCGAAGGCCGGGCACATGCTTTGCGGCTGGTCATGCGGACCCCGCGGGTAGTCCTTCATCAGTTGGTCCATCACCTCCGTCTTGCCGGCGGCGCGGGCCGCGGCGTCGAAGGTCTCGCGGCCGCCATGGCAGGGCTGGCCGCTGGGATCCGGAGGGCTGGCTGGGGGGAGGGCATCCATGCGTCAGACGCCCTCGTAGACCACTTCGAGGGAGGGCTTGTTCAGCACATTGGTGCCGCACATGTCCTCCATCGTGGCCGGCAGCAGCGTCACGCCGCGGCCCACCGCATCGCCCTTGAACAGGTTCAGCAGGTTCTCATGCGTCAGCGG
>JAIYDS010000245.1 GCA_027487385.1 Acetobacteraceae bacterium
CTGACCATGTACTTCCAGCAGAAGCTGAACCCGCAGCCGCCCGATCCGATCCAGCAGAAGATCTTCCAGTGGATGCCGGTGATCTTCACCTTCATGCTGGCCAGCTTCCCGGCGGGCCTGGTGATCTACTGGACCTGGAACAACCTGCTCTCGATCGGCCAGCAATGGTACATCATGCGGCTGGATGCGAAGGCCATGGCTGCGCGGCCGCCCAGCCAAGGTGGCACCGGAGGCGGCGGGGCTGTCGCCGCCAAGAAGTGAGCCTTCCCGCCGGAGGCCTCATCGAGGCGAAGGATGACGAGCAGCGCGCCGCCCTGATCGAGGCGGGGCGCCTGCTCTTCGCCCGCCCCTGCACCTTCTTCACCGCGGCCCAGGGGCTTGACCACCTGCCCCCGCCCGATGGGATTGAGGTGGCGCTGGCCGGGCGTTCCAATGTCGGCAAATCCTCGCTGATGAATGCGCTGACCGGGCAGAAGGCGCTGGCCCGCGTCTCCGTCACGCCGGGCCGCACCAAGCAGCTGAACTTCTTCAGGCTGGATGAGGGGCAGATGACCCTCGTGGACATGCCGGGCTATGGCTATGCCAAGGCCTCCAAGCTCGTGAAGGAGGATTGGCAGGGGCTGATGTTCGACTATCTGCGCGGCCGCCCCAACCTGCGCCGCGTGCTGCTGCTGATGGACAGCCGCATCGAGACCAAGCCCTCCGACACCGCCGTGATGGATCTGCTGGACCGCGCGGCCGTCGCCTTCCAGATCGTGCTGACGAAAGCCGATGGCGTGAAGCCCGCCCAGCTCGCCGCCCGCCAGGCGGAGGTGCAGGCGCTGGCCCGCAAGCACCCGGCCGGCCACCCGCTGATCCTGACGACGAGCAGCGAGACCGGGGTCGGCATGGAGGAAATCCGCGCCGAACTGGCTGCCCTTGCGGCTTGACGCCGCACGGCACGCGCCCGATAGCCTGCGGAAATCTTCGAGGAACACCGCCATGGATGACGCCATCGCGCAGATGCAGACGATGATCGGCGCCCTGCCCTATCTGAAGCGCTATGACGACCAGATCGTCGTCGTGAAGTATGGCGGGCATGCCATGGGCGAGGAGGAGACGGCGCTGCGCTTCGGCCGCGACATCGCGCTGCTGGAGCAGGTGGGCGTGAACCCCGTCGTGGTGCATGGCGGCGGGCCGCAGATCAACGCCATGCTGGCCCGCCTCGGCGTGAAATCCACCTTCGTCCAGGGGCTGCGCGTCACCGACCAGCAGATGGTCGAGGTCGTGGAAATGGTGCTTTGCGGCACGGTGAACAAGCAGGTGGCGGAATCCATCACCCGCGCCGGCGCCCTGGCCGTGGGCATCTCGGGCAAGGATGGCGGGCTGATCACCGCCCGCAAGGCGACCCGCATGGTGAAGGACCCCGGCTCCAACATCGAGCAGGTGCTCGATCTCGGCCTGGTGGGCGAGCCTGAGACGGTGGACACCCGCGTGCTGGAATTGCTGATCGGCGCCGACATCATCCCCGTCATCGCGCCGGTCGGCGTGGGGGCGGATGGGCAGACCTACAACATCAATGCCGACACCGTCTCAGGCGCCGTCGCGGGCGCGCTCAAGGCCGTGCGCATGCTGATGCTGACGGATGTGCCCGGCGTGCTGGACGCCAACAAGAATTTCATCCCCGAGATGACGGTGGCACAGGCGCGCCAGGGCATCGCGGATGGCTGGATCGCGGGCGGCATGATCCCGAAGGTCGAGACCTGCATCTATGCCGTGGAACGCGGCGTGCAGGGCGCCGTGATCCTGGATGGCCGCGTGCCGCATGCGGTGCTGCGGGAACTCTTCACCGATGGCGGGGCCGGCACGCTGATCAAGCCCTGAACTGCACGGCCCGCGGGATGCGCATCCCGGGATCTTCGCGTATAGGTGGCAGGGATCTGCCCCCCAGGCAGGCTGTGGTTTGGGAAGGGACTCGGCGTGCCACCCTCCGGCGATGACAGCTCAGTGAAGCGCCGCTGGCAGTGGTGGCCGGCTTCCAGCCGCGCCATTCCCGGGCTGATCCTCACCACGACCTTCGTCATCCTGATGTCGCTCGCCATCTCGACGGCGCGCAACGTCTCGCGCGGGGATGCCCTCGCCTATGCCAATGCGGCCGAGAGCGTGAGCCGGGCAGCACAGGTCGCGCAATCCCTGCTCGACCGGCACCTGCTGCAGGTGGACGGGCAATTGAGCAGCCTGACCGAATGGCTGCAGCGCGGCTTCATCTCGCCCGCCGATCCGGAGCGCGCGAGCCTCGCGCTGGAGCAGCTCACCTCACACAGCTACACCCATCGCAACCTGATGCTGGCGGATGCGACGGGCGAGATCTGGGCCTCAGGCGTGGCCGCGCGGCGCGGCCATTCGCTGCCCCTGCCGCGCGGCCTGCTGGAACGCGCGGCGCAGGACCCGCAGGTCACGCTGCACGGACCGCTGCGCAGCCCCGAGACCGGGCTCAGCATGCTGCTGCTGCTGCGCCCGGTGGGGCAGGATGCGTCGGGCCGGCCGCTGCTGGCGGCGGCTGAAATCCCGACAGCCATGATCACCGCCGTGCTGGCCCCCATGGTGAACCCGCCCGACCTCCGCGTCCGGCTGGAGAATCGCGAGGGGCTGGTGCTGGCCGCTGGGCCTGGGCAAACCTATCTGGTCGGCCAGTCGCTGCCCGCCCTGCCGCAGACCAGCCAGCGCGAAACTCGCGTGGAGCGCAGCCCCAACCGCCAAGGGCCGGGCCATGTCTTCGCCACCGCGCGGCCCATCATGCTGCCCGGCCTTCTGGCAGTGGCCGTCTTGCCGGAGAGCTCTGCCCTGAATGGCTGGTCGGCCCTGCGGATCAGCATTCTGACCGGCAGCGGCATCGCGGCGCTGCTGCTCGTGGCCCTCGCCGCAGCGCTGTTCTTCATCGCCTGGCACAACCAGCGCGCCCATGCCCTGCGCGAGAGCGCCGATGCCCGGCTGCGCGCCGCCATCGAGAGCCTGCCCGATGGCTTTGTCCTCTGGGATGCCGAGGACCGGCTGGTGATCTGCAATTCCCGCTACCGCAGCTTCTACGGTCCGGTGGAGGCGATGCTGGTTCCGGGGCTGCGCTTTGAGGAGCTGGCGCGCGCCTGGGTGGCGCATGACATGTTCACCCATGCCGATCCGGACCCGGAAATGCGCGTCGCCAAGGTGCTGGAGAGCCACCGCAATCCCGGCCCGCCGCGTGAGCGCGAGATGAGCGATGGCCGCTTCCTCCGCCTCGCGCAAAGCCGGATGCCGGATGGCGGCCTCGTCGTGGTCCTGACCGACATCACCGCCCTCAAGCGCGCCATGGGTGAGTTGGGCGCGGCGCGTGACGCGGCGGATCGCGCCACCGCCGCCAAGTCCCATCTCCTCGCGCATGTCAGCCACGAATTGCGCACGCCGCTCGCCAGCCTGCTTCGCCTGGCGGATGCGCTGCAGCATGACACCGCCCTCGGCGCCCGGCAGCGCCACCAGGCGGGGCTGGTCGGAGCCACGGCGCGCCACCTGCTCTCCCTCGCCAATGAGGTGCTGGACCTTGCCGCCATGGAAGCGGACAGCCTGAGCCTCAACCTCGCCACGGCAAGCCCGACCGCCATCTTCGAGGAAGCGCTGGCGATGGTGCAGCCGCTCGCCGAGGCGAAGCGGGTCCGGCTCGATGTCTCCGCCTGCGGTCTGCCGCCGCATGTCGAGGTGGATGCCATGCGGTTGCGGCAGATGGTGCTCAACCTTCTGTCCAACGCGGTGAAGTTCACGCCGGAGGGCAGCCATGTGCGCCTGATTGCCGAAGCGGCTGGCGAGAAGATGCGCTTTTCCGTGCAGGACCAGGGCGCCGGCGTGCCAGAGGCGCTGCGATCGCAGATCTTCGAGGACTTCACGCGGCTGGATGCGAGCCAGCCCGATGGGACGGGGCTCGGGCTTTCCATCACGGCCCGCCTCACCCAGCTCATGGGTGGGACGATCCGTTGCCTGGATGCGAGCCCGCCCCCGGGCGCCCGTTTCGAGGTGGAGCTTCCGCTGCGCCTGGCCGGGCCGCCGGCCCCCGTCGCCGATCCGGAGCCACGCCGGGGCCTGCGGCTGCTCGCGGTGGATGATGCGCCCTCCAACCTTGCCGTGCTGCGGGCCCTTCTGGCCCAGAGCGACCTGGAGCTGGAGACGGTGACGGAGGGGGCGGCGGCCCTGGAAGCTGTCGAGATCGCGGCCCGCGAGGGACGGCCCTTCGATGTCATCCTGATGGATGTGATGATGCCCGGCATGGACGGGAAGGAAACGACGCGCCGGCTGCGCGCCATGCCCGGCACGCTCGGGCGCATCCCCGTCATCGCCGTCACCGCCAGCGCCTTTCCCGATGACCTGGCCGAAGCTCGGGCGGCGGGCATGGATGGGCACGTGATCAAGCCGGTGGACCGCGCCCTGCTGCTGCGCGCGCTGGCCGAGGCGGTGGCCCGCCCCGTCAGCCCCGCCCCCGGCACGCGGGAGGCGCTCGATTCCCTGCGGCCCATGCTGCTGGCCGAGTTGGACCTGCGACTGACGCAGCTGGAACGCGCGCTGCGCGAAGGCACGCCGCTGACCGCCACGGTGCATGCCCTGGCCGGGACGATCGGGCATCTGGGCGCACCCCAGCAGGTGACGCGCACGCGCCGCGTGCTGCAGGCGCTGCGCGAGGAAGACCCCGACGGGCCAAAGCTGGCCCGCGCGCTGCTGGACGAATTGCGACACAGCTTTCCGGAAGCCGCGGGGGCCTGAAAGAACGGCCTCCGGCGGCTGGGGCCGAGAGACCCCCAGGCCTCAGTCCGGCTTGATGTCGTTTTCGCGGATCACGCGGGCCCAGATGTCGATCTGGCGGTCCAGGAAGGCGGCGAAGGCGGGGCCGCCCTCGTTGCGCAGCTCGATGCCCATGATGTTGGTCAGGCGCTCCCGCACCTCGGGCACTTCGGTCGCGCGGCGGGCGGCGGCTTCCATGCGGGCCAGGATGGCGGGCGGCGTGCCGGCCGGCGCCAGGATGCCCCAGAAGGCCTCGGCCTCCACACCGGGCAGCCCGGCTTCGGCCATGGTCGGCACATCCGGCAGCGAGGCGCGGCGGCGCGGGCCCAGCACGGCGAGCGGCCGCAGCACGCCCTGGCGCAGATGCTCGACGAAGATGGTGCCGGTCGCCGCCACCAGATCCGTTTCGCCCGCCATGGCGGAGGTGGCGAGCGGGCCGCCGCCGCGATAGGGCACGTGGGTCAGCTGCATGCGGCCCGCGCGCTGCGCCAGCACCATGCCCAGATGCGCCAGGCTGCCATTGCCGATGGTCCCGTAGCTGATCGTGTCCGGCCGGGCGCGGGCCGCGGCCACCAGCTCGGCCATGTTCTGCCAGGGGCGGCTGCGATGCGTCAGCAGCATGTTGGGCGCGGTGCCGAGCAGCAGCACCGGGGCCAGGTCCCGCCGCGTGTCGAAGGGCATGTTGGGGATCAGCGCCGGATTGGTGGCGTGGGTGTCGAAGACCAGCACGAAGGTTTGCCCATCCGGCGCCGCGCGCGCCACCTGCGCCGTGCCGAGCGAGCCCGAGGCGCCGCCGCGATTCTCGACGATGACCGGCACTCCCAGCTCGGCCGAAAGCGGCTGCTGCAGGAGGCGGGAGACGGTGTCCACGCTGCCCCCCGGCGGGAAGGGCGCGACGATGCGGATCGGGCCTTGCGGCCAGGCCGGCTGCGCCAGCGCGGGGGTGGCGAGCAGCGGCAAGGCGCCGAGGGCGCGGCGGGTGAGCATGGGGGTTTCCTCCGGGTTTTCCGGTTTCTACCGCGAAGCTTGTGCAGGACGCCAGCGAGGGGAACAGCCCCCCGACCCTGGCAGCAAGGCAGCTTCCTGCATCTTCATTCGTCCCGGGGATCGCGCCGCTTGGCGGGGGGGCAGCGACAAGGTCAGGGTCCAGGGAGCTAGCTCCCTGGCGGGTCAAGGGCGGAGCCCTTGCCTTACCGCGCCACCGGCGCCGCCGCCCGCGCCAGCACGCCCCGCCAGCGTTCCATCTCCGCTTGGATATGCGCGCGGAACTCCAGCGGCGCGGAGCCGATCGGCGGCCCCCCCATCTCGGAAATCCGCCGCGCCACATGCGGCTCGGCCAGGGCGCCGGTGGCGGCGAGGTGATAGGCGCGCACCGCCTCCTCCGGCACGCCGGCCGGTGTCAGCAGGCCATACCAGCCGCCGGCCGAGAAGCCGGGGAACCCCTGCTCGGCCAGCGTCGGCACATCGGGCATCATGGGCGCGCGGGCCAGGCTCGTCACACCCAGCGCGCGCAAGGTGCCGGCCTGCACATGCGGGGCCACCAGCACGAGGTTCTCGATGGTGAAGGGGAATTCGCCGGCGATCACCGCGAGCACGGCGGGCGCGCTGCCCTGGTAATGCACGGGCGCGGCGGGGAAGCCGGCGATCTGGCGAAACGCCTCCTGCGCCAGCAATTGCGGCGAGCCGACGCCCGGCGTGGGGTAGAGCACCTCCCTGCCCTCACGCTTCAGCGCCGCGACCAGCCCCTGCACGTCGCGATGCGGGGAGGCCTGGCGCACCACCAGCACCAGCGGCGTCGCGTTCAGCAGGGTGATGGGAATGAGATCGGTCAGCGGGTCATAGCCCAGCTGCGCTTCGGTGATGGGCGAGACGGCGAGCGGCCCGGTGCTGCCCACGAGCAACACATGCGCATCGCCCCGCGCCCGCGCGGCCATGGCGGTGCCGACATTGCCGCCAGCGCCGGGGCGGTTCTCCACGATGATGGGCTGGCCCAGGCGCTGGCCCATCGGCTCGGCCAGCAGCCGGGCCAGCTGGTCCAGGATGCCGGCGGGCGCGAAGGGCACGATCATCCGGATCGGCCGTTGCGGCGCCCAGCTTTGGGCACGCGCCACCGCGGGCAGGGCGAGGCCCGCGGCCAGGACAGCACGGCGGCGCATCAGGCGGGCTCCAGCGTGAAGCGCAGGACCGTGTCCTTCACCACGATGCCGCCCCGGCTGCCCACGGTGATGTCGCCATAGCGCTGCGCATAGACCGGCGGCAGCACCCGCGCCTCTCGCGGCGCCAGCCAGAGGCGCAGCAGATGGCGGCGCTTCTCGGGCTCGGGCCAATCCTCGAAATCGGTGCGGCTGTGCAGGATCTGGTGGTTGTGGATGAACTGCATGTCGCCCGGGCGGAATTCCATCTCGACCGACATCTCGGCCGCCAGCACATCCAGCCGGTCGATCGCCGCGCGCTCATCGGCGGTGAGGCGCCGCGCCTCGGGAAAATTGGCCTGGGCCGAGCGGATATACTGCCCCGAATAGATGGTGCTGAGCTCGCCTTGGAACCAGTTGAAGACGGGGATCTCGAACCAGGGCAGCATGCCCGGCGGGATTTCGCCGCGCCGGTCGGTCGGCATCGGGTTGAAGAGCGCGCGCCAGAGATCCGGCGTCTCGCGCATCATGCGGTCATGGATGGCCACGGAGGAGACGATCCTGGAGCCACCGCCGGATTTGGCCGTCTTCAGGCAGATCAGGCCGACGATGTCACAGGAATCCGTGTGGAATTCCAGCTCCTTGTTGGTCTGATAGTAGCGCACCTTGGGGTTCTGGATGTCGAGGCCGAGATCCTTCACATGGCCCAGCAGATGCCCCTTGGCGTTCTGCGAGCGAAAGCCGCCCAGATGCGCGCCGATGCCCAGATAGGCGATGGCGCTCTCCTCGATGTCTCGGCCGGCCACGTCAAAGCCGCGCAGCAGCACGAAGCCGCGGCCATGCTGGATGTCGTGCAGGATGCGCGTGAGGCGCGGCGCAAGCGTCGGCAGCCGGAAGGTGGCGGGCGTGATCTCACCCATGGCGCGGCCCGAGGCGAGATGCTCGGTGACGGCCGCGTTGATCTCGGCCAGTTCGGCGGGGGTGAGCTGTTCGATCCAGTCCGTGCGGGTCGCCATCTCGGCGCCGAGCCAAGCGGCGGCGCCGCCAATCGGCGCGCTGGGGTATTCCATCGTGACCTCCCTGGTCTTTTGCCGGGAAGGGTGCGGTGGATCGCCGCGGGAGTCCAGGGCGGTTTCGCGCCCTGGAGGCTGCCAAAAGAGCGGGGGGCTCAGACGAACATCCCATCCCTCGCCCCGACCGAGCCAACGACCTCGATTGTCTCCATCGTCACCCCATCAGCCGAGGTGATCTGCCAGGTATCTGCGGCAAGATCGGTGAAGCTGGCACCCGCCAACGTGCTGCCAAAGCCGGCAAAATGCAGCTTGTGCCAAGACCCGCGAAGGCCGACTCATGGCGTGAAAAGGGGCCTCCGGCGGCTGGGGCCTCGGCGCCAACCGCCGGAAGCCCTTTTTCCCCTTCCCGTGAAGGCAATGTGATCGGTCGAAGTGAGGGAGCTCTGGGATCGTCCCGAGCCGCATTGCCATTGCCGATGAAGTCCGTGACCGCATCGCCAGAGGCTTCACGGCGCCTGAAACGGAAGATGTCATCGCCCGTGCCGCCATCCAGCCGGTCATCGCCGCCCAGGCCCATCAGCTTGTCATGGCCGCCGCCGTTCAGCGTGTCGTTCTTGCCGGCGCCGGTGATGACGTTGTCACGCGCATTGCCCGTGCCGGTGAAACGGCCGGGCGTCATGAGAACAAGGTCTGTCCCGTTGATTCCTCCTGGGTTTTCCGGTCCTTACCCCAGGCGGGCGGGGCAAGGCCAGCGACATGCCGGCCCTGCCCCGAAGCGTCTCAGAGGATGAAGTCAGAGGCCGTCAGGTTCATCCGGCCGGTGAACTGGATCACCATTTCCGCCGCGCCACCATCGCCGATGTCAAAGGCGGCGAAGCTGTTGGCGCCGTCGATGAAGACCCGCGCCTGAGCCACCCCGCTGCCGGCAAAGGCCGCGCCGCCGATGAAGACGAAGGCATCATTCACCCCGGCCGGGATCGGATCAATCGCGCTCACATCCACCTTGTCCGTCCGGCGGACGAAATCCTTGATCACATCCGGGTTGGCCGCATTGCTGTCGGTCAGGTTCGAAAAGGCGAAGAAATCAATGCCCTGGCCGCCTAGCAGCACGTCCTGGCCCGCGCCGCCCAGCAGCGTGTCATTCCCCACGCCGCCCTCGAGGCTGTCTGCCCCGGCGCCGCCCGTCAGGCTGTCATTGTTGCCCAGGCCATACAGCGTGTCGTTGCCATCGCCGCCATCCAGCACGTCCTGGCCGACAGCGCCGGTGATGATGTTGTCCGACCCATTTCCCGTGCCGAGAAAGTTCCGGGAACCCGTGTAGGTCAGATTCTCGATATGGGCGGAGAGCGTGTATCGGCCAACGCTGGAAAGAACGATATCCGTCCCCTCACCGGCCAACTCGACCACGCGGTCGGTCGTCGTGTCCACGCGATAGGTGTCATCGCCCTTCCCGCCCCGCATGGTGTCCACGCCAGCGCCGCCATCCAGGGTGTCGTTCCCGTCGCCGCCGGCCATGGTATCGCTGCCGCCCAGGCCCAGCAGGATGTCGGCACCGATTCCGCCGGTCAGGCTGTTCTTTCCGGACGTCCCCGTGAAGGTCTCCACCACATCGGTGACGGTGATGGCCACAGCCTGGCTGCCCATCAGGCCCGACGGATCCCTGACCTCAATGGTGAGGTCATACACACCGTTGGCGCCTGCATCGGCAGCGGCTTCGAAATTCGGGGCCGCGTTGAAGCGGACGGCGCCCGTGGCGGCGTTGATGTTGAACAGCGCCGCATCCGTGCCGGCCAGGGAGAAGGTCAGCGCGGTTTCGCCATTCGGATCGCTCGCCATCGCCTGATAGGCGATGCCGGTGCCGTCCTCGGCGAAATTGGCCGTGCCAAGGGAGTTGATGACCGGCGCCTCATTGGCGGGCAGCGAGAAGCGCTGCATCCGCACATTGTCCAGATCGCCGATCTCTCTGCTTGTGAAAGTGGCCACCAGCGTTCCGCCAGCAAGCTGCACGAAGGAATGGTCATACTGCCCGCCCGGCGCTCCGCCAGCCAGCGCAACCTCTGCGCCAAGCTGCACGCCATTCGCCGTGAAGCGTGTGGCAAAAACACCATCGTGATCCCCACGGCCGATCAAGAACCCCCCATCCTGAAGCGGTACGACGGAGGGAAACCAGCCGCCGCTCAGGGTGAGTTGATCACCGATCCGGACGCCGGCCTCCGTGAAGACTTGCCCGTAGTTAACATTACCCCCGTGATTCCAGGCGACAACAACGTTGCCGTTGTTCAGTTGGGCCAACGAACTTTGCCACTGAGCGCCACCGGTATTGGTGGTTTGGAGTTGAATGGCGCCGCTGGCGGCGGTGCCTGCGGCGTCAAAAAACTGGACGTAGGCACCTTGCTGGAAGCCAGCTTCCGGGGCGGTCCAGGTGACCGCGAAGCCGCCATTCTGGAGCCCCGTGATCTTTGGCGGGGTCGAAGCGACATTTTGGATGGCGAAAATCAGGGTGGAGGTGACCGTGACCTCGGCGCCCACCAAGGTGCCATCCTGCTGGAAGCGCTGAACCGCGAGCCGGCCACCCGAGGCTTCGTAGGTCGCGACCAAATTCCCGTTGGCGAGAGCCGCCATGTCAATTTCTCGGTGCGTGATTCCACTCACCGGGACCGCAGCGCCGACCTGCGCGTTCGTCGAATCGAACCTGCGCAGGGATACCCCCGGGGTGATGCCATCATTGTAGAGCGCCATAAAGCCGCCGTTGGGCGCCGCGATGAACGTCGCCTCAAACACTTGCCCCCCCGCGCTGGGAAAGTTGAATTTGCTTCCGATCGGCGTACCGTCGGCAGCCACGCGCTGACCAGCAGGAGTGCTGAATACCCCGAAAGGGAAATGGCTGAGGTCATCCCACGTGACGAGGAAGGAACCGTCTGTCAGCGCGATCACATCCGAATCCTGCGGACGTGAGAATGTGCCGTTAAGGGCAGGGTCGTTCACCCAGGCTCCAGGCCCGGTCAAAATCGGAAACAAGCTCGACATTATCTTTATCTCCTGGACGTGAAAAATTTACGAAAAACGAAATTTCTGCCCCAAAAATTTCCTGATCTGAGTGGCGGATAAATTATTCCGCAAGGCAAAATTCATAGTATTTCGAAGTCGGAATCATTTTTATCAATACTTTGTTTAATGTTTTCAGCGTCAAGTCCCGATTCGCATTTTAAATTTATTTTTTGTCCATCGGGACAGCGGGGTGGCCGGCGGAACGGGCCTGGGCTCGCCCGCGGGCCTGCCGGAAACTCAACCTCATCAGCGGGAGCACCGTGGCACCTGCCCCGCCGCGCATCGCGGGTTCCCAGGGGCCGGGCTGGCCTGGCTTTGGCCCATGGGCCAAACTCCGCCGCCCAAACTCCCGCGCCTAAACTCCCCCGCCTAAACTCCCCCGCCTAAACTCCCCCTGGCCCGACCATGGAAGCGGGCCCTTCGCTTGCCGCCAACTTCGCCCGCCGCCAAACTGCATGATCAAACTTCGAGGTCAGCATGGATATCTCCACCCCCCGCCCCGTCACCGCGCAGGATGCGCTCGCCCTGCGCTACGGGCCCGACGCCATCCCCGCTGCCGGCCCCTGGAACGACCATATCGCGCTGCTGCTCTCGCACCGCTCCATCCGCGGCTATCGGCCCGATGCGCTGCCCGCCGGCACGCTGGAGACGCTGATTGCCGCCGCGCAATCCGCCGCCACCAGTTCCAACCTGCAAACCTGGTCGGTCGTCGCCGTCAGCGACCCGGCGGCGCGCGCGGCCATGGCCAAGGCGGCGGGCAACCAGAAGCATATCGAGCAATGCCCGCTCTTCCTGGTCTGGTGCGCCGATGTCTCGCGCAATGCGCGGCTGGGCGAGCAGGAGGGGGCGGAGCTGCCCACCCTGCCCTATCTGGAGACCTTCCTGGTGGCGGCGATTGATGCCGCGCTGGCCGCGCAGAATGCCGTGGTGGCGGCGGAATCGCTGGGGCTGTCCACCGTTTATATCGGCGCGCTGCGCAATGACCCGGCGCTGGTGGCCAGGCTTCTGGGCCTGCCGCCCGGCGTGATGGGCGTCTTCGGCCTCTGCGTGGGCTATGCGGCGCCGGAGGTGACCAATGCCGTGAAGCCCCGCCTGCCGCAGGCCGCCGTGCTGTTCCATGACCGCTACGGCACGGCCGAGGAGCCCGCGCTGCGCGCCGGCTATGACGCGCAGATGGCCGCCTTCTCCGCCCAGCATGAGATGGGTGCCACGAGCTGGAGCCAGCGCGTCATCGCCCGCATGGGCAAGCTCACCGCCATGGGCGGCCGCGACAAGCTGACCGATGTGTTGCGGAGCCTGGGCTTCCCACTGAAATAGAGCCAAAGAGAAGGGGTCTGGGGCCTTTCGGCCCCAGCCGCCGGAGGCCCTTTTTCTCTTTACTTGGCCTCGCCCCGCGCCTTGGCCGCGCTCAGCGCCCGCCGAATATCCTGCTCGCACTTGGCCAGCTCGGCTTCCGCGGTGCGCCGCTGCGCCTTGGCCTCATCGGCGATGCGCAAGCTGTCTTCGATGGTCCCCACCAGCGCCGCATTCGCCTGCTTGATGGCGTCCATGTCGAAGGTCCCCCGTTCCAGTTCGCGCCGCGCCTCGGCATTGCCGGTGCGCAGCGTCTCGGCATTGGCGACCAGGAGCTTGTTGGTCAGGTCGGTCGCGGCCTTCACCGCCTGCCCGGCCTCGCGCATGCGATGGATGGCCAGCGCCTGGGCCAATTGCTGGGACCAGAGCGGCACGGTGTTGGCCAGCACGGACTGGATCTTGGCCGAGAGCGCCTTGTCGTTTTCCTGGATCAGCCGGATCGAGGGCAGCGCCTGCATCGCCACCTGGCGCGTCAGGCGCAGGTCATGCACGCGGCGTTCGAGCTCGTCACGCGCCGCGCGGCCATCGCGCAGCGCCTGGGGGGCGAGCGGATCGCCCTCGACCAGCGCGGCGGCTTCGAGGGCCGGGATGGTGACGCTGTCCGTGTGCTTCAGCACGCGCTCGCCGGCCTCGATATGGTCGGCCAGGGCGTGGAACCAATCGAGCGTCGCGACGTAGAGGCGCTCCAGCCGCTCCACGTCTTCAAGGAGCTTGGTGCGATGCTGGTCCAGCTTGTCGCCGATGGCCTGCACCTGGTCGCGCACGCCCTCATAGCGCTGGACGATGGCGGTGGCCTCGCTCCCGGCCTTGTTGAAGATGCGCTGGAAGAAGCCGCGCTTCTCGGCAAGGCCCGTGACGTCGAAGCCGCGCAGCGCGGAGAGCATGGAGGAGAGGGTCTGCCCCGCCTCCCCCGTCTCGCGGTTCTGGGCCCCTTCCAGCATGGCATCGGCCGCGGCCTGGGCGCGGCTTTGCGCGGCGGCGCCGAAGCGCAGGATGGTGCCGGGATCCTTCAGGTCGATCGCGGCGGCGAGGCGGCTGACCTCCTCCTCGCGGCCCGCCTGCGCGGTATACTGCAACTCGCTCATTTGTCCTCCTGGCGCAGCCGCTCGGCCAGCACCTTGACTTGAATATCCAGCGCCTCGCTCTCGGCCACGCGCAATTCGCTGCGCAGCTTGCGGGCGGAGGCGGCGAGGTCGGTCAGCAGGCTGGGCAGGGTGGGCGGCGGGGCGGCGCCCGCCTCCAGCCGGTCCACGATGCGCGACAGGCCATCGAGGTGCACAGCCAGGAAGCGCCGCGCCTCATGCAGCCGGGCGGGCCGGGCTTCGAGGTCCTCGATCACGCCCTGCATGGCGCTGGCGGCTTCGAGCAGCAGCGTGCCCAGCGGCAGGCGCGGCGCCAGGCCGGTGATGCGGGCCAGCTGCGCGCGGGGGCCCTCCAGCGGGTCCGGCACCGCGGGGCGCTCAGGCTCCGGCGGGGCGGGGGGCGGCGCGGCCTCGGGGAGGTCGGCGGTGAGCAGGCGCGCCCCGAACCAGGCGCCAAAGCCCAGCGCCACAGCGATGGGCGGCGTGATGCCGGCGGCGAGGCCGGCGCTCAACCCGGCCGCCACGCCGAAGAGCTGCGCCCCCTTGCGCCGCCGCCCCTGCGCCATCAGTGCCGCGGCATACCAGGAGAGGCCGAGGCCCAGCAGCGCGCCGACCAGCTGCTTCGGATTGCCGCGGATCAGCTCCACCGGCACATCGAGCAGCAACGGCCAAAAGAACATGGGCAGCAGCCAGACGCGCCAGCCGAAAAAGGGCCGCGCCGTGGCCTCGCGCGCTTGGTGGCGCCAGGCGCGGCCCTGATCCTTCCAGGCCATCTTCAGCGGAACAGCGCGATCGCCGCGGGCAGCCAGGCGCAGAGGGCCAGCAGCCCAAGCCCCACCAGCACGCGCAGCGGCATCGGCATGGTCGCCAGGAGGTGCTTCGGCGAGAGGCTGTTTCGGTCCATGCCCCCAAGATCGCCATGCGGACCCGCCAGTGCAAGGCTTGACGGCCCGCCAGGGCGACCAGCCGCGAGGTTTCCGGGGGTCTCGCATCATGTAAACGCCGTCAACATGGAGGCCCGATGTGGGGCTCCGAAGCCCGGCACGTCAAGGGGGCGTGGGGTGCAATTCAGCGATCAGGCGGGGGATCTGCGTCTTGAAGGGGAAGAAGCCCCGGGTGGCGTGCGGCCAGCAGGCCGAATCCCAGGGGCGGCGGAGATGGTGCAGGGTGAGGCCCTCGGCCGCGGCCTGGTCCAACGCATCCCGCACCCAGCCGACCGGCGCCCAGGGCAGGATGATGTGCCGCACGCCCATGTCGCGCGCCCAATCGCCAAGCCCTTGGGGCGTGACCTCGGCGGGCGCCAGGCCGAAACGCTGCCCAGCCCGGTGCAGCGCGTCGGCCATGGCGCCGGCGGTGAAGGCGCGGGCCGGCTCGCCCTGGCCCAGTCGGCTGCGCCCACCCGGGAGGGTCAGGCCGGCCAGCGCCACCACCTCGCCGCCATCGGGGAGGAAGCCCAGATCATCCTCATGCAGCAGCAGGGCGACCGGACCACGCGGCGGGGGCGCGGCGGGTGCCAGGCGGCCGGCGGGCGGGGGTGGCGGCGCGTCCAGCGGCGGGGCCGTCTCGTTCAGCTGGCCGCGTGGGTTGAAGCGCCCCTCCGTGTAGCGGGCGATATTCTCGGCCCGCGCCAGGTAATGCTTGCCCGGCGTCTGGATACCGGCGACCCAGCGCCAGGAGAGGGTGTTGGAGGCCGCATCCGCATCGGCCAGATGGGCCAGGAAGAATTCCGCCCCCAGCTCCCAGGGCAGGCGGAGCGTGAAGATCCAGATGCTGGCGAACCACATGCGGGTGTGGTTGTGCAGCCAGCCGGTCTCGACCAGCTCCCGCACCCAGGCGTCGAAGCAGGCGATGCCCGTTTCGCCCGCCAGGGCCGCCTGGAGGCCGGGCGGCTCCGGCATCGCGGCCACGGCCGCACGGTAATCGCGCCACATCCGCGGGCGGAGTTCGAGATGGCCCTTCCAGTAGCTGCGCCAGAAGACCTCCTGGATGAATTTCTCCGCCCGCTCGGCGCCATGATGCGCCAGCGCCGTGCCCACCACCTCGCTCTCCGAGACCAGCCGGTGGCGGATATGCGGCGAGAGGGCCGAGACGCAGCGCCCCTCCGGTCCGCCATCGGTGTTGCGGAGCTGCGCATAGTGCCGCCCCATCTGCGGGGCGAATTGGGCGAGGCGCGCGAGGGCCGCTTCGCGGGTGGGATCGACGATCATACGGCCTGAACTGGGCCGGATCGTCCGTCCCGCAAGCTCAGCCGAAGGCGATCCGCGCGAGCAGCAGCAAGGGCGCGAGGCCCAGCACGGTGAAGGTCAGCGCCATGCCCAGCTGGCGGAGCTTCAGATTCTCGGGCTCGCGCGAAATCCCCATGGCATGCGCCACGCGCCCGGCCAGCGCGAGGCCGCCCATGGCGTGCAGCTGGAACGGCCCCGCCCCGGCGAGCTCCAGCAGCGCCAGCAGGATCAGGATCATTGGCGCATATTCGACGAAATTGCCCTGCGCGCGGCTCGCCCGCAGCAGGCGGATGTCATCGCCGAGCCCGATCGCCACCCGTGCCGAGACCCGCGCCCGGATCACCTGCACCGAGAGTGCAAAGAGCAGCAGCCCGAAAAAGGCTGCGTAGAAGGAGGTGACAGGCAGCGAGGTCATCCGAGGAAAGGCTCCGTGAGCGCCAGGACGGCGTTGGGGTTGTCCGCATGCACCCAATGCCCGGCGCGCTCGATCATGGCAAAGCGCGCGGCGGGAAACAGGGCGCGGAACACCCGGTGATGCTCGGGCTTGATGTAGCCGCTGCGTTCACCGGCCAGGACCAGCACCGGGCCCTCGAAGCGGCCGGTCACCGGGAAATCCTCGATGGCGGGCATGGCGGCGGCGATTTCGGCCAGGCCCAGCTTCCAGTGGGGCACATCGCCGCCGAAATCGAGCGATTGCAACAGGAAGGCGCGGATGCCGGCCTCGGGGATGGCGGCCTCCAGGCCCGCATCCGCCTCCCGGCGGGAGAGGCCGGGCGTCAGCGGCAGGGCGCGCAGCGCCGCCACATAACCGCGCAGCGCCGGCGGATAGCGCACCGGCGCGATATCGGCCACGACCAGCCGCGAGACCATCTCCGGATGGCGCAAGGCCAGCGCCATGGCCACCTTGCCGCCCATGGAATGGCCCAGCACGGCCGCTGGCGCCAGGCCGCGCCGGGCGATCAGCTCGGCCACGTCCTGCGCCATGGCGGGATAGTCCATCTGCGCGGCGTGCTCGCTCTCGCCATGGTTGCGCAGATCGGGCGCCAGGACGCGATGCCGCTGCGCCAGGCGCTTCTGGATGCCACCCCAGTTCCGCCCGGCGCCAAACAGCCCGTGCAGCAGAAGGACGGGCGTGCCCTCCCCCATTTCGATCACATTCAGGCGCAATGCCCTATCCTCTCGCTGCCACGACCACGCTGATCACCACCAGGGCCCCGCCCAGGATGAGGTCCCAGCCCAGGGGCTCACCCAGCCATGTGGTGGCCAGCAGCAGCCCGACCAAGGGCACCATGAGAAAGCCGACCGAGGCGACCACCGCATTGAGATGCCGCCCCGCCTCCACCGTCGCCCAGGTGCCGATGGGCGCGGCGAAGAGGCCGATGAAGGCCGCGATCCACCAGGCGCCGGGCCCGATGCCGCCGCCCGCCGAAAACGGCTCGCGCCACAAGGCCAGCGGCAGGATCAGAGCCGCGCCCAGCCCGAACATCCAGGGGATGAGCTCCACGATCGGCGCGCGCGGCGGATAGAGGCGCGTGAAGAGGATGGCGAGGCTCCAGCAGAGCGAGGCCGCGAGCAGCAGCCCATGCCCCAGGATGGCGCCCGGCGCGGACCAATCCATCCCCCAGGGGCTCATCATCACGCCGACGCCAGCCAGGCCCAGCCCCGCCGCCACCCAGCGTTGGCGCGAAACCCGCTCACCCAGCACCAGGACGGAAAGCGGCACCAGCCAGAAGATGGTGACATTGCCGAGGATCGCCGTCCGCCCCGCCGGCACCAGCGAGAGCGCGACATGGGCGAGGGCGAAGAAGGCGCCGATCTGCAACAGGCCGATGGCGGCCAGCCCCGGCCAGTCGCTGCGCTGCGGCAGCCTGAGACGCCCCAGCGCCGCCAGCAGCAGCGCGGCGGAGAACGCCGCCAGCGCCGCGCGCGAAAAGCCGAACCAGAGCGGCGTCGCATGCGCATAGGCGTGCTTGGTCACGGGCCAGACGCCGCCGAACAGCACCACCGAGAGCAGCAGAAGCTGGATCGCCTTGGCCTGGGACATGCCCCGCGGCGCCTCAGCGCCCATGGGCCGGCCCTTCCCGCCGGGCGGATGGCATCCGCTATCCGACCGTCAGCATGATCTTGCCGATATGCTGGCTGCTTTCCATCAGCGCATGCGCCGCCGGCGCCTGGGCCAGCGGGAAGGTCGCGTGGATATGCGGGGCGCATTTCCCGGCCTCCAGCAGCGGCCAGACCTTCTGGCGCAGCGCGTCGGCGATCTCGCCCTTCTGTGCCGTCGTGCGCGGGCGCATGGTGCTGCCGGTGACCGTCAGGCGCTTCAGCATGATGGGACGCAGATCCAGGTTTTCCGCCATCTCGCCGCCCAGGAAGGCGATCAGCACCAGGCGCCCATCCATGCGCAGGCTGCGCAGGTTCCGCCCGAAATAGGGGGCGCCCACCATGTCCAGCACCACATCCACGCCGCGGCCGGCGGTGATGCGCTTCACCTCCTCGGCGAAGTCGTGCTCGCGGTAATTGATGGCGTGGTCGGCCCCGAAGCCCAGCACCGCATCGCACTTGGCCTGGCTGCCGACCGTGGTGATGACCTGCGCGCCAAAGGCCTTGGCGAGCTGGATGGCGGTCACGCCAATGCCGGAGGAGCCGCCATGGACCAGCACCGTCTCGCCCGTCGCGAGCCGTCCACCCAGCGCATGGGCGGTGCCAAACAGGTTGGCCCAGACGGTGAAGAAGGTCTCCGGCAGGGCGGCGGCGCGGAGCGCGTCGAAGCCGCGCGGCCAGGGCAGGGTCTGCGCGGCCGGGGCCGTGCAATATTCGGCATAGGCGCCGCCATTGGTCAGCGCGCAGACCCGATCGCCCGGCTTGTAGGCCGTGACCTCGGCGCCCACCGCCACCACCTCGCCCGCGCATTCCAGTCCGAGGATGGGCGAGGCGCCGGGCGGCGGCGGATAGGCGCCCGAGCGCTGCAGCACATCCGGCCGGTTCACGCCGATGGCGGCGACGCGGATCAGCACCTCATCGGCGGCGGGGCTCGGGCGCGGCCCTTCGGCCAGCACCATGGAACCGGGCCCGCCGCCGGCCCCATGGGCGATGTGGGTCATGCTCTGGCTCATCGGGCGCTCCTCCAGTTTCGGGCGGCAAGTTCTGCGCCCGCGCGGCGCAGGTCAAGCGCGGCATCGGATTGCATCATGCCGCGATGCGGCGGAGACTGAATGGCCTTGACGAATCGCTGCCATCCTTGCCGTCGCGGGCTGCTCGCCGGGCTGCTCGCCACCCCTGCCCTGGCCCAGACAGGCACGGCGGAATGGCGGCTGGGTGGCCTCTTCCCCCTTTCCGGCCCCAATGCCCTGCTGGGCGACGAGGCGGCGCGTGGGCTGGAACTCGCCATCGAGGAGCGGCAGGCGCAAGGTGGTCGGCCCTTGCGGCTGCTGCGGGTGGATGTGACCGAACCCGCCCAGGCCCTGGCCGAGGCGCGGCGGCTGATCCAGCAGGAGCGCGCCGGGCTGCTCTTCGGCAGCGTGTCCGCGCCGATCGGCCTTGCCGCCTCGCAGGCCGCCGAATCCCTGGAGGCGAGCTATGTGGAGCTTGCCGCCGCCGCCGATGCGCTGACCGAGCGCGGCCAGCGCCACAGCTACCGCACCGCGCCCCGCGCCAGCGATTACGGCACGCTCGGCGCGGAGGCGCTGACGCGCTTCCTGCCCAATCATCTGGGCCAGCCGGCCGATGCGCTGCGCGTCGCGATCCTGCACGAGGCGAGCGCCTCGCCCGAGAGCATCGCCGCCAGCCTGGAGACGCGGCTGCGGGAGGCAGGCATCACCGTCGCCGAGCGCCTCGCCCATGCGGTGCGCACGCCGGAAATGCCCGCCATGGTACAAAGGCTGCGCGCCGCCGGGGTGAATCTCCTGATCCATGCGGCGGGCGAGGGCGATGCGGTGGCGCTGTTTCGCGCGCTCCAGGATGCCGCCTGGCGGCCGGCGGCGGTGATCGGCGCTGGGCTGGCCTGGGGCCTGACGGATCTCTCCCGCGCCGTGGGCCCGGCGCTGGATGGCTGCTTCGCGCTGGAACTGCCGCCCATCGAGACGGCCGAGCGCTGGGCGCCCGGCGCGCGCCCCTTCGCCGAGGCCTATCAGCGCCGCTGGGGCAGCCCGCCGCGCTCGGGCCTGTCCTTCGCCGCCTATGCCGGGGCGCAGGCGGTGCTGGCACAGCCCAGCCTGGAGCGCGCGGCACTCCGCAACGCGCTGGTGGCGCTGGACCAGGCCGAGGGCCAATGGCCCAATGGCTGGGGCTTCCGCCTGGATGAGCGCGGCCAGAACACCCGGGCGCGTCCGGTCCTGCTGCAATGGCAGGCGGCCAAGCCGCTCACCGTCTTTCCGCCCGAGGCCGCGATCGCCCGCCCGGCGTGACCCGCCGCGCAATCCGCGCCATGCTGTTCCAAACCAGAAGAATGTGAGGAAACCCATGCCCCGGATCACCCGCCGTTCGGCGCTCGCCCTGCCGCTTCTTGCTGCCCCGCTCGCCGCCCGGGCCGAGGATTGGAAGCCCGGCCAGCCGGTGCGGATCCTCGTCCCCGCCGCGCCCGCCGGCACCACGGATGTCATGGCGCGGCTCATGGCCCCGCGGCTGCAGGCGCGCTGGGGGGTGAATGTCGTGGTGGAGAACCGGGCCGGCGCCGGCGGCACGATCGGCACGCTCGAACTGGTGCGCGCGCGGCCGGATGGATACACGCTGATGTCGGGCAATATCGGTCCGCAGGCCATCGCCTATTCGCTGTTCCGCAACCTGCCCTATCGCGCCGAGCAGATCACGCCCATCGCCGGAACCATTCGCGGCCCGAATGTGCTGGTGGTGAACAATGACACGCCGGCCCGCAGCGTGGCGGAACTGGCGGCGCTGCTGCGGGCGCGGCCGGGGCAGATCCCCTATGCCTCCACCGGTGTGGGGCAGTCCACCCATCTCTCGCCCGTGCTGATGCTGCAGATGCTGAACGCCCAGGCCATCCATGTGCCCTTCCGCGGCTCGGGCCCTGCCCAGGTGGACCTGCTGGCCGGGCATGTCGCCTTCATGATCGACAACCTGACCGGCGTGATGGAGCATATCCGCGCCGGCCGCGTCCGGGCGCTGGCCGTCACCAGCGCCGAGCGCAGCCCGCAGCTGCCCGATGTGCCGGCCCTGCGCGAAACCCTGCCGGAGCTGGCGAGCTATGAGGTGAACACCTGGTTCGGCGTCTTCGGCCCGGCCGGGCTGCCGGCCAGCCTGGTCACCAGCGTCAATGCCGAGGTGAATGCCTGGCTCGACCTGGACGACACGAAGCAGCGCTTCACCGCCCTGGGCGGCGTGCCGCTGCGCCTCAGCCCCGAGCAATTCGCCAGCTTCGTCGCGGGCGAGACGCGCAAATGGGCCGAGGTGATCCGCCGCGAGGGCATCCAGATGGATGCGGGCTAAGCCACCTCCGGCCGCGGCAAACTAGGCGGCCTCCGGCCGTGGCAAACTATGCGGCCTCCGGCCGCGGGGAATTGTGGAACTGCGCAATCCCCCAGGCCTCGCCCCGCCGCGTGACCAGCATGCTCAGCCGCAGCGGGCGCAGGCTTTCGCCGTTCACGATCTGCCAGCGCCCGGAGATCATGACCGCGCTGTCGGAGAGCGGCAGCGTGGTGCCGGAGATCCACTCCGCGCGGCGCTGCTGCGGGCGCCATTGGGCGAAGCTGCTGAAATAGGCCTGGACCTGCTCCGCCTCGGTGGCGAGGTCGGGCGAGGTGGTGCCCCAGAACAGGGCATCCGGCCAGAAGAGCCGGGCCGCCGCCGCGCCATCGGCCGCGGCGAAGCTGGCCAGGAATTGGGCGAGGACCGCCATCGCGGGCTCGGTTTCGGTCGGCATGGCGGGTTCCTTCCAAGCGGCGCCGGATCGGCGCAAGATTCGCGGGCATAGGAGCGGACCCTGCCGATGACCACAACCAACAATCCCGAGGGCAACCACCCCGAGGGCGAGCCCTGGACCTGGCCTGAGCCGGTCTGGCGCCGCATCACCGGCCGCGCCCGCGCCGGCCGCTCCCTGCGCCCTACCCATTGGCCCGAGGGCGCCCGCTGCGCCGTGGCCCTTTCCTTCGACGCGGATCACGACACCATCCCCCTGCGCGATGGCGATGAAAGCCCGATGCGAATCAGCCAGGGGCAATATGGCAACCGCCAGGGCACGCCCCGCATCCGCCGCCTGCTGGAGCGCGAGGGGGTGAAGGCCAGCTTCTTCTACCCCGCCGTCTCCGCCCTGCTCTACCCGGACGAGGCCCGCGCCGTGGCGCAGGATGGCCATGAGATCGGCATCCATTCCTGGATCCATGAGCGCAACACCGTGCTGCCCTATGAGGCCGAGCGGGACCTCGCCTTCCGCGCGCGGGACACGCTGTTCCAGGTGACCGGCCAGATGCCGGTCGGCATGCGAACGGCCAGCTGGGATTTCTCGCTGCGCACACTCGATATCATCCGCGAGATGGGGCTGCTCTACGACAGCAGCCTGATGGCGGATGACGATGCCTATGAGCTGCTGGCCGATGGCGAGCCCACCGGGATCGTGGAACTGCCGCCCGAATGGATCCGCGATGACGCGGTCTATTTCAACATGAACCGCTTCTCGGCGCTGCGGCCCTACACCCCGCCCTCGGCCGTCACGGAAATCTTCCTGGCAGAGTTGGATGGCGCCTGGGAGGAAGGCGGTCTCTTCCTGCTGACCATGCACCCGCACTATATCGGCCATCGCAGCCGCATGCCTGTGCTGGAAAAGGTCATCGCCCACGCCAAGGCGAAAGGCGGCTGCTGGTTCGCAACCCATGCCGAGATCGCCGCCTGGTGCCGGGACCACGCGGCCAGCTGAAGGAGGGCGCATGACGGACGACAAGGAAGCCCGGCGCGCGGCCGCGTTGCGCGCCAATCTCCGCAAGCGCAAGGCGCAGCAGCGCGCCCGGGCCGAGGAAGCCCCGCCCGATGGACGCGAGACGGCGAAGGAGGCTAGACCCACCCCCTCTCCGGAACCGCAGCCGAAAGACCCCTGAATGCCCATCATGCCCGACCACTGGATCCGCCGCATGGCGACCGAGCACGGCATGATCTCGCCCTTCATCGAGGCGCAGAAGCGCGAGGGCGTGATCTCCTACGGCCTCTCCTCCTATGGCTATGACGC
>JAIYDS010000011.1 GCA_027487385.1 Acetobacteraceae bacterium
AGGCCCCCGTGCTGCTGGCCTATTCGGCCCGCAACCGCTCCGCCTCCTGCCGCATCCCCTACGCGACGAGCCCGAAGGCGAAGCGCGTCGAGGTCCGCTTCCCGGATCCGGGCGCGAATCCCTACCTGGCCTTTGCCGCCATGCTCATGGCCGGCCTGGACGGCATCAAGAACAAGATCCACCCGGGCGACCCGATGGACAAAGATCTGTACGACCTGCCGCCGGAAGAGCTGAAGGACATCCCGACCGTCTGCGGTTCGCTCCGCGAGGCGCTCGGTGCCCTGGCCGCCGACCACGACTTCCTGCTGGCCGGCGACGTCTTCTCGAAGGACCAGATCGAGAGCTACATCGAGCTGAAGTGGGGTGAGGTGTATCGCTTCGAGCACACGCCGCACCCGGTCGAGTTCGAGATGTACTACTCGGTCTGATGCATCCAAATCCGTTGTGCCGGAGGCTCCCTTCCGGCACAACGCGGTTGCAGTTTCGAAGCCGTCGCCAGCCATGGCGGCGGTTTTTTCTTGGGCGGAGCCTCTCGGGGGTTGGGCCATTGGTTGCTAGCTTGTCCGCATGATCTCGCCCTGGCCCCTCACCCTCACCGCGATCCATGTGTGGCCGCTCCGCATCCCGCTGCGCCAGCCGCTGAAGCTCGCCAGCGAAAACATCACCCATGCCGAGACCCTGCTGATCGAGGCCCGCGACGCCGACGGCCGTGCCGGCTGGGGCGAGGCCTCCGCCGCGCCGACCATGACGGGCGAGGTTCTGGCCGGCATGGCGGAGGTCGCGCGCCGCTACCTGGCCCCTGCCCTGCTGGCCGCCCCCTTTGCCGCGGAAGCCGAGGTCACCCATCGGCTGCACCGTGCGATCCGCGGCAACCCGGGCGCAAAATGCGCAGCCGAGGCGGCGCTGCTCGACCTCGCCGCGCGCCGCGCCGGCTTGCCGCTCTGCGACATGCTCGGCACCCGCCGGCGGGACCGTGCGCCCTGCATCGCCATGATCGGCGGCGCGAGCGAGGATGCGGTGATCGAAGCCGCCCTGGCCGCCCAGGCGGGGGGATATCGCCACATCAAGGTGAAACTCGGCCAGCGCGCCGATCCACGGGCGGATGCGGCGATGATCCTGCGGCTGCGCGCGGCCTTGGGCGCCGAGATTCATCTTTCGGGCGATGCCAACATGGCCTGGGAGATGGAGGCGGCCCTGGCCTTCCTCGGCGCCCTGCCCGAGGGCGCCCTGGATTACCTCGAACAACCCCTGCCCGATGATGACCACGCCGGCCAGGCTGCGCTGGCCGCGCAGACCAGCTGCCCCATCTGCCTGGATGAGAGCCTGCATGGCCTCTCCGACATCACGGCGAGCCGCGGCCATGCGGCCGGGTTCGGCCTGAAATCCATCAAGCTGGGAGGCCTGCGCGCGACACTGACGGCCGACGCCTTGGCCCGCGCGGGTGGCATGCGTACCAGCCTGGCCTGCAAGGTCGCCGAGACCTCCATCGGTGCCGCCGGGGCCCTGCATCTGGCGGCCCTGCTCCCCGATCTGGACTGGGGCGTCAGCCTGACCCATGCCATGTTGACCGAAGATGTGACCGCGGCGGGCATTCGCCTGGAGTCTGGTCAGGCGATCCTTCCGGATGGCCCGGGGATCGGCGTGGTGCCGGACCCGGCACGGCTGGCGCGTTACAAGGTGTGAGGGTGGATATGGAACAGATGGCAGGCTTTGCGCGCATCGCGGCCGAAGGCGCAGCGGCACATGGGCCGGAAGAGGCGCTTTACGCCATCACGCGGGCCATTCCCGCCCTGCTGGGTGACCCGTCGGCCGCGCTCCGGCCCAACGCCTTTCGTGAGAATCCGCCGCCGCTGATCGGTGCCGCGGCCGTCGCCTTCATGGTGACGGCGGACCGGCAGCACCACATGATCACCGCGCCGGTGAATTTCGCACCCGAGCAATATCACGAGTTGGTGGATATCCGGCTCGGCCATCCGGGCGAGGTGGCGCGCACGCGCCAGCCCATGCTGCTCCGCGACACCGCCCTGCATGCGAGCTTCGTGAAGATCCTGCAGAGCTTCCGCGCGGGGTCCTCGATGTTCGCGCCCATCCTCTGGCAGGATGAGTATCTGGGCGTGCTGATCTGCGCCAATGCCGCGCGCAACAGCTTCGGCGAGACCGACCTGGTCGCCCATCGCGGATTTGCGGCGCTGGCGGCGGCACTCTGGGTGGCACAGGGTGGACTTGCCTGGATGGCGGCGCAGGATCTCTCCAAGCTGCCGCGGCGGAGTGTGGGAAGCTAGGCCCCAGGCGGACGCGGAAACCATCCCGGAGAAGAAGGCAAGCATCCCTTCATACCGAGCCCCCCGAAGCACGACTCATGGCGTGAAAGGTGCCTCCGGCGGCTCGGGTCGAAAGGGCCCAAACCCCAAATCCTTGCCAAATCTCACACAAGTCATTGTTTTCGTTCTATATATGGAAGGGGGTCTGGGGCCTCGGCCCCAGCCGCCGGAGGCCCTTTTTTCCCTTCGCGTGAAGGCGATGTGGTCGGTCGAAGTCAGGGAGGCCTCGCATCACTTTTCTTGAAACCGAATTCCGATTCAGTTTAGCCTCCGGAGATGAGTAAGGCCCAACGCGCCGAACAACCGCGTGCCCGCCGGAGCGCCCTCGCCCTGCGCGAGGCAGCGCGCCAGGTGATTGCCCGCGACGGCTTTGCGGCCGCCCGCGTCGCGGACATCGCCCAACAGGCCGGGCGCGGCATTGGCACCTTCTACAGCCACTTCGCAGGCAAGGAGGCGCTGCTCGAAGCCCTCGCCGAGGATTTCCGCTCGGAATTGGCCGCTCGCATCCAACCGCCCGCCGAGGGTGACAACGACCCCGTGGCGCATCTGCACGGCACGGTCCGTGCCTTCTGGGAGACCTATACGGCCCACCGGCCGATCGCGATGGCGCTGTTCCAGGCTGCCCTCACCGATGCGCGCTTTGCCGCCATCTGGCGCCGCATTCGCGCCGATGGCGTGCGCGTCAGCGCCGCCCGCATCCGCGCCGCCCAGGCGCTGGGTCATTGCCCCGGCCTCGACCCGGATCGCGCCGCCACCGCGCTCTGCGCCATGGTGGAATTCGCCTGCTTCGAATGGTCAGGCGGCCTGCACACCGCCCCGATCGAGGATGACCAGCTCGTCCTACGCACGCTCACGGATCTGATGACCCACGCCATCGGCTGGCGGGATCGCTAATCCCGGAGCGGGAACCAACCCGCCCGGACATGACATGGAGGAACATCATGCGACGCAGGTCATTCCTGATTGCCGCCACGAGCCTGTCCACGGCCCTCGCAGCCCCGGCCCTGGCGCAAGGCTGGCCCGACCGCCCGGTGCGCATCATCGTCTCGGCGCCGCCGGGCGGCGGCTCGGACGTGGTCGCACGCCTTCTGGCCGAGGGCTTCGGCACGACGCTCAGCCAGCGCTTCCTGGTGGAGAACCGCGTGGGCGCCGGCGGCACCATCGCGGCCGAGGCCGCCGCACGGGCCGCACCGGACGGCAACACGCTCTTTGTCGGGATCGTCTCCACGCAGGTTATCGTCCCCGCGATTCGCCGCGTGCCCTATGATGCGGAGAATGGCTTCGCCCCGATCGGGCTGATCTCGATGGCGCCCATGGTGCTGATCGCCAACCCGGCCCTGCCGGTGCGCAGCCCGGCCGAACTGGTGGCGCTCTCGAAGGCGCGCCCCGGCGGGCTGTCCATTTCCAATGGCGGCATGGGGACGCTGCCGCATCTGCTGCATGAGATGTTCCAGCGGCGCGCCGGGCTGGTGGGCCAGGCCGTCTCCTACAGCGGCAGCGCCACGGCCCTGCAGGCGGTCGTCACCGGCGAAGCGGCGGCCTCCTTCGAGGTCGGCGTCATCGTGCGCGGACAGGCGCTGGCCGGGGCGGTGCGGCCGCTCGCCGTCACCACGCCGGAGCGCGATCCCGGCCTGCCCGATGTGCCCACCATGATCGAGGCCGGCTTCCCGGAGATCATCGCCTCCTCCTGGACGGCACTCTTTGCGCCCGCCGGCACGCCGCGCCCCATCATCGCGCAGTTGAACGAGCGGATGAACGCCATCATGGCGACGCCGGAATTCCAGGCGCAGATGACGCGCCTTGGCGCCCGCGCCATGCCAGGCAGCCCGGAGGATCTGGCGAATTTCCTCATCGCCGAGCGCGGTCGCTGGGTGGAACTCGCCCGCAGCGTCGGCGCGGCGCTGAATTGATGCGCACACCCATCCTGGTGGTCGGCGGTGGGCCGGTCGGCATGACGCTGGCGCTCGCCCTGGCGCGGCTCGGCCAGCGCTGCATGCTGGTGGAGCGCAACCCCGCCACCACGCGCCACCCCAAGATGGACATCACCAATGCGCGCAGCATGGAGATTTTTCGGGCCCTCGGTGTGGCCGAAGCCCTGCGCGCGGTCGCCGTGCCGGCGGATCACCCCTTCGATGTCACCTGGGTGACCACGCTGGCGGGCCAGGAATTGCATCGCTTCCGCTACCCCTCCGTCACCGAATGGCGCGCCCGCATCGCGGCGGGCGATCCCGCGCTGCCGGGCGAGGCGCCGATGCGCGTCAGCCAGGTTGAAATCGAACCGGTCCTGCAGCGCCACGTCCTCGCGCATCCGCTGATCGAGGCGCGATGGGGCGTCGCCTTCGAGGATGCGACGCAGGATTCCGAAGGCGTCACCGCCACGCTGCGCCTGGCCGATGGCGGCACGGAAACGCTGCGCTGTGGCTGGCTCGCCGGCTGCGATGGCGGCGGGAGCCGCGTGCGGGCGACGCTCGGCATCGCCCTCGAAGGCCAGGCCGCGGTGATGCGCCGCTTCATGACGCATTTCCGCAGCGAGGCGCGCGACCTGCTCCAGCGCTTCGGCATCGCCT
>JAIYDS010000173.1 GCA_027487385.1 Acetobacteraceae bacterium
CCGCTTCGCGCTGCTCTTCGTCGGCATCTTCTCCGTCGCCGCGGCCTTCCTGGTCGCGGTGCTGTGGTGGGCCACGGCGGGCGCGCTGGACCGGCAGACCATCGCCGCCATCCGCACCGATGCCTCGGCCCTGGTGGAGCGCTATCGCGACGCCGGCGCCCAGGGGCTGATGGATGCGATCGAGGAGCGCCTCGCCCTCGATGCCGAGAACGAGACCATCTACCTGCTGATGACCGCGCAGGGGGTGAAGCTCGCCGGCAACCTCTCCACCTGGCCCACCGCGATCGGCGAGGAAGGCGTCTGGTTCCGCACCCGCATCCAGCATGATGGCGCGACCTCGGAGGCGCGGGTGCATCGGCGGGACCTGCCCGGGCTGCGCCTGCTGGTCGGGCGCGACGAGAGCGAGCGCGTGCAACTGCGCCTGCTGCTGACCGAGGGCGTCGCGTGGTCGCTCGGCGCCGTGCTGCTCTTTGCGGTGATGGGGGCGGCGGTGATCCGGCGCGCGCTGCAGAACCGCATGCGCCCGGCGGTTGCCACGGCCCAAGGCATCGCCGCGGGGGATTTTTCGCAGCGCGTGCCGATCTCACCCCAGGGGGACGAATTCGACCGGCTGGGCGCCACCATGAACGCCATGTTGGACCGGATCGGCGCGCTGATGGCCGGCATGCGCGGCGTGGCGGATGCCATCGCGCATGATCTGCGCACCCCCATCGCCCGCGCCCGCAGCAAGCTGGAGGAAAGCCTCAGCAATGCCGCCGGCGAAGAGGAGCTGCGCGCGGCGGTGGAGGAGGGCATCGCCGATCTCGACAACATCACCCGCATCTTCCAGGCCCTGCTGCGCATCGCGGAGGCCGAGGCCGGCGCCCGCCGCGCCGCCTTCGCGCCCTTCAACCTGCCCGATGTCCTGCGCGACGCCGCCGAATTCTACGAGGCCATGGCCGAGGCGCGGGAGCAGCGGCTGGATGTCGAGATGCCCGCGCAGCTGCCGATGCTGGGGGATCGGGACCTGCTGCTGCAGGCCGTGGCGAACCTGCTGGACAATGCCATCAAGTTCACGCCGGAGGGCGGCGTGGTGCGGCTCACCGCGCTGCAGGACGAGCATGGCATCGAGATCGCCGTGAGCGATTCCGGCCCGGGCCTCTCGCCCGAGGATCGTGCGCGCGCCATGGACCGCTTCTTCCGCGCCGATGCCTCGCGCAACCTGCCGGGCTCCGGGCTGGGGCTCGCGCTGGTGCGGGCGGTGGCGCAGCTGCATGCGGGCGAGGTGGCGCTGGGCGATGCCCGGCCGGGGCAAACCCCGCCCGGCCTCAAGGTCGCGCTGCTGCTGCCGCCGCCTTCGGCCGGGCCGGCGGAATGACCAAGGCTTCACGGCCAGCCCATCCGGGCGAGACGCGCCCTGGCGCATCTCTGCCGCATGCTCCGCTTGGCGATCTTGTCCATGGTTTGTTTGGCGATTGGCCCGGCCTGGGCCGATGACGTCACGCCGCGTGTGACCACCGACAATGCCGAGTATTGCGAGGCCTTGGCGGCGCGCCTCGCTGCCAGCCCGCAGCCCGTGGCCGCCGCCTCACGCGATCTCGGCGAGGAAGGGCGGCGCCTCTGTGCCAATGGCCATGTCCGCACCGGCATCGCCAAGCTCCGCCGGGCGCTGCGCGCGACCCGCGCCGAATTGCGCAACGAATGAGCTGGGGTCCGGGGCCTTTCGGCCCTGGCCGCCGGAGGCCCTTTGTTCTCTGTCCGAGGCGGCCTCAATCCACCTGGATATTCCCCTCCCGCACCACCCGCGCCCAGCGTTCGCGCTCGGCGCGGATCAGCCGGGCATAGGGCTCGGGCCCGCCGCCGGTCGGCGTGGTGCCGCGTTCGGCCAATTGGCGCCGAATGGCGGGGTCGGCCATGGCGGCCTCTGCGGCGGCGACGAAGCGCGCCAGATTGGCATCGCTGACCGAAGGATGCGCGGAGAGCCCAAACCAGGCCACGCTCTCGAAGCCTGCCAGGCCGAATTCCGCGCCGAGTTCGCCCAGCGCCGGCACATCCGGCAATTCCGGCACGCGCTGGGCCGAGGTGACGGCCAGCGCCACCACCGCGCCGCCCCGGATCTGCGGCAGGGCGGTGGGGAGGTTGTCCATGAAAACCTCGATATCGCCCGCGATCAGCGCCGTCATCGCAGGTGCGGCGCCGCGGAAGGGCACATGCTGCATGCGCAGCCCGGCGAGCTGGCTGACCAGCTCACCCGTCAGATGGGTGGAGGTGCCATTGCCGGCGCTGCCGAAGGGCCGGCCGGGCGGGCTGGCGCGGACGCGGCGCATGTATTCGCGCGCATCCCGCGTGCCGGTGCGCGTCGGATTGGCCAGCCAGACATTGGGGACGGTCACCACCTCGGTCACCGGGCGGAAATCGCGCTCGGGGTCATAGCCCGGGTTGCGCTGCAGCGCCGGCACGATGGCGTTGGAGGCGATCTGGCTCAGGAAGAGCGTGTGGTCATTGCCCTCGCGCACGAAGCGCTGCGCGCCGATCATCCCGCCCGCGCCGGCGAAATTGTCCACGATCATCGGGCGGCCCAGGCGCTGGCCCATCTCGGCGGCGAGGAGGCGCGCCACGACATCGGTGGTGCCGCCCGCCGGGAAGGGCACGATCAGCCGGAAATCCCGGTTCGGCCAGGCCTCCTGCGCGCTGGTGGCGATCGGCAGGAGGGCGCTGGCCAAGGCGGCGCGGCGGGTCAGGTGGATCATGCGGCTTCTCCGGTGATGGCGTGTGGTCGCATTCAGGGGGCGTGTGGCGCCAGTGTTTTCCGCGCGGCGGTCGCCCCGGCGAGCCGGCCCAGCACCACGGCGGTCAGCAGCCCATTGCCCGAGAGATAGCCCTGCGCCTCCGGCCCCGAGACGCCGCAGGCGGCGCCGCCCGCGGCAAACAGGTTGGGCAGCGCTGTGCCATCCGGCCGCAGCACCCGCGCGCTCCCATCCACCACCAGCCCGCCCTGGGTGTGGAACAAGGCGCCCGTCACCCGCACCGCATGGTAGGGCGCGGCGAGCGGTGTGACGCCGGACCAGTCCCGCCCGAAGGCGTCCGGCCCGGCGGGCAGGTCCAGGCGCGGCACGCCGATGCGCGCGGCGAGGTCTTCCAGCGTCTCGGCTGTGAGGATGGCGCCATGCGCCTCGGCCGCGCGGAAATCCTCGAATTGCCGGGCGATGCCGGCGATGCGCGCATCGAAGATGTTCCAGGCGATGCCGCCAGGCTGTGAGAGCACCGCCCGCGCCGCCTCGGAATAGCCCTGTGCCTCGTTCCAGAAGCGCTGGCCCTGGCTGTTCACCTGGAAGCCACCCTCCATGATGACGGCCCAGCTCACCAGGATGCCGGCGGGATGCGCGACCGAGCCATGGCCCTGGTGCCCCGAGAGATGCCGTGTCGCGGCGCCCAAAGCCTGGCCCCAGCGCAGCGCATCACCGCGATTGCCGGCATGCCCGAAATACACGGCCTCGGCCAGCTCCGGGATGTGCTGCGCCACCAGCGCCGGATCGCCGCCATAGCCGGAGCAGGCAAGGATCAGCGCGTCGCACCCCACCCATTCCGCGCTGCCATCCGGGCGGCTGATGCGCGCGGCGGTGACGCGACCCGAGGCGTCGGATTGCAGCGCCGTCGCCGTCGCTTCGGTGAGCAAGGTGAGGCCGGCGGCTTCGGCGGCGGCGCGCAGCCGGTCCATCAATTCGGCGCCAGCGCGGCTGGGCAGGCCGTGCATGCGGCGGCGCGCATGGCCCGGATAGTCGAAATCATCCACCAGCGAGAAGTCGAGGCCGAAGCGGTCCGCCAGCCATTCCAGCGTGGGGGCGGCGTGTTCGGTGACGGCCTGGACCAGCACGGGGTCGGCCTGGCCGCCCGCCTTCTTCTGCACGTCGCGCGCAAACAGCGCCGCGTCATCGGCGATGCTCAGCGCCTTCTGCCAGCGCGTGCCGGCCGCCGGGATCAGCCCGGCCGAGAGCGCCGTGGATCCGCGCGGGATGGGGTCGCGCTCCACCAGCACCGGCTCCACCCCGGCATCGAGGCAAGCCAGCGCCGCCACCAGCCCGGCGGCGCCCCCGCCGATGATCAGGACCGGCGCGGTGAAGCCGCTCACGCCATCGCCTCGGCGATGGTGCTGATGCTTGCCACGGAAGCGAGCGAGGCCAGCGCCGAATCATGCAGCGCGTCGCTGAAGGCCGCGCAGCCATCGCGCAGCACCGTCACGGGAATTTCGCGCACATGCGCGTCGCGCACGGTGGAGGTGACGCCGCCATTGGTGACGATGCCGCAGGCCAGCAAGCGCCGCACGCCGGCCTTGCGGAGGATCCATTCCAGCCGCGTCTGATAGAAGGCCGAATAAGCCACCTTCTCCACGCTGAAATCGGCCGGCTGCAATTCCTCCACCAGCGCATGGCCCCAGGAGCCCGGGGCGAAGTCGCCGCGCTTCAGGAAGGGGCGGAGATGGCGCAGATGCGGGTCGATCATCGGCTCGCCATCGCGGCCGGGGATCAGAGTGAAATGGGTGGAGATCACCACGCCGCCCTGGGCCCGCAGCCAGCGCGCCAGCGGTGCGATGCGCGCCGGAAGCGCGGCGATGGAAGGCGCGGTCTGCCCGGCACGGCCATAGGCGCCATCGAGGTGCAGGAAGTCGTTCTGCAAATCGCAGATGAGCAAGGCCGTATCGTTCATGCGCGCTCCAGCACCAGATTGCCCAGCGCGTCGGTGCGCGCGGCCAGGCCGGGTTCCACCAGGATGGTCGTGTCCGGCTGTTCCAGGATGGCAGGGCCCGGCACCACATGGCCAGCCGGCAAGTCGAGTCGCGCATAGACCGGCGTCTCGTGCCAGGCGCCGTCAAAGCGCACGCGGCGATGCGCGACGGGGGTGGTGCGGCCGCCCGCGGGCGGGGCCAGCGCCGTCATGTCGAATTCCGGCCGCCGGCCGATGGCGGCGACGCGGCTGCCCAGGATCCGCACCGGAATCCCCGGCAGCAGGCGCGAGAAGGCGCGGCCATAGGCGGCCGCGAAGGCGGCGCGCACGGCTTCCTCGGTCAGAGCCTCGGGCGTGAAGGGCAAGGGCACGGCGACGGTGTGCGTCTGGCCGACATAATGCATGTCGAGCTCAAAGATCACATCCACGCGGGTGAGCGGCAGGCCCGCCTCCTCCACCACCGCGCGCGTCGCGCGGGCTTCGGCGGCGAGATGCGCGGCGAGTGCCGGCGCGTCCAGCCCATCGAGATTGAGGTTCAGCGTGCGCGTCGCGTCATGCCGCACATCGGCCAGCACGCAGCCCAGTGCGGAGGTGATGCCCGGGAAGCGCGGCACCAGCGCCGCCGCCAGCCCCACATCGCGCAGCAGCGCGCCGACATGCAGCGCGCCGCCGCCACCAAAGGGCAGCAGCGCGAAGCGCGCGGGATCATGCCCGCGCTCGATGGAGATCAGGCGGATGGCGCCGGCCATGCGCGCATTGGCCACGCGAATGATGGCCTCCGCCGCGCTGGCCGCGTCCAGGCCCAAGGGTTGGCCCACATGCTCCAGGATCGCCGCCTCGGCCGCCGCCACATCCAGCCGCGCCAGCGCGCCGCCGATGGGCCGCTCGGCATTGATGCGGCCGAGCACGAGGTTGGCGTCGGTCAGCGTGGGGCGCGTGTTGCCCTGGCCATAGCAGACCGGGCCAGGCCGGCTGCCGGCGGATTGCGGACCCACCTGCAGCATGCCGCCCGCATCCACCTGCGCGATGGAACCGCCGCCCGCGCCGATGGTAGAGATCTCGATCATCGGGCTGCGGATGACCAGGCCGAAATCAATCGTGGTCTGCGCGGCCAGCGCCATGGCGCCATCCACCACCAGCGAGACATCGAAGGAGGTGCCGCCGAGATCGCCCGTGATGACATTGGGGAAGCCCGCGGCCTGCGCGATGGCGGCGGCCGCGATCACGCCCGCCGCCGGGCCGGAGAGCGCCGTGCGCACCGGCGTCGCGCGGGCGCGGGCGGTGGACATGATGCCGCCATTGGATTGCACGATGTGGAATTGCCCGGCGAAGCGCCGCTCGGCCAACGCGGCTTCCAGACGTTGCAGGTAATCGGCCACCTTGGGCTGGAGATAGGCGTTCAGCGCCGTGGTGCTGGCGCGCTCGAATTCGCGGATTTCCGGCAGGATCTCGCTGGAAAGGCTGACATGCGCATTGGGCCAGAGGGCGCGCACCGCCGCGCCCGCCACACGCTCATTCGCCGGATTGGCATAGGCGTTGATGAAGATGATGGCGACGGCCTCGGCGCCTTCGGCCAGCAGGGCGCGGGCGGCGTCCTGCACCGCCGCAGGGTTCACGGCCTCGCGGATGGTGCCGTCGCTCAGCACGCGCTCCGCCACCTCGCGGCGCAGCGCGCGCTCGGCGATGGGGGTGAAGTTCCCCCAGAGGCCCCAGGCGCGCGGCCGGTCGCGGCGGCGCATTTCCAGCACATCGCGAAAGCCCGCCGTGGTGATGATGCCGAGCTTGCAGCCCTTGCGCTCCAGCAGCGCATTGGTGCCGACGGTGGTGCCATGCACGATGGCCGAGAACCCCGCGGCATCGCCGAGCTGCTGCAAGCCGTTCAGGAAGCCCGCCGCCTCATCGCCGCGGTTGGAGGGGACCTTCGCCACGCGGAATTCGCGCGTTGCAGGGTCGAAGAGGAAGAGGTCGGTGAAGGTGCCGCCGACATCCACGCCAATGATCGCGGCCATCAGAGGTATCCCGCCTTGCGGTCGGCGGCGATGGCGGCGGGATCGCGCAGGCGCGTCTCGCCCCAGCCGCCGCCGCCCGGTGTTTCCAGCCGGGCGCGGCCGCCCTGTGGCAGTTGGACGCCGACAATCTTGCTGGCCAGCGGCGGCGTTTCCCAGGTGGTGCCGTCCGTGGTCCAGCTGAAGCGGTTCAGCGCGGCGGGGCCGCCACCCTGCACGCCGAAGGGCGCGAAGCGGCCACGCTCGCCCAGCAGGAAGACTTCGGTGGTGCCGGGGGCCAGAGTCTCGATCTCATAGATCGCGCCAAGCCCGCCGCGATGCCGGCCTTCGCCCGCGCTGCCAGGCCGCAGCGCCCATTGCGTGAAGATCACGGGATAGGCGGCTTCCAGGATTTCGGCGGGCGGCATGGTGGCGGTGCTGATCGGGTTGTTCGCGTGGGAGAGCCCATCGCCTTCCGGATTGCCGCCCAAGCCCCCGCCGAAGAAGGAGAACATGACGAAGCGCGCGCCATTCGCCCGCGCACCGGAAAGCGAGAGCGCGTTGATCGTCCCGAAAGGCGCCCCCGTGGCGCGGGCTGGATCGGCCTCGGCCAGGGCGCCGAAGACCACGCCGATGATGCGCAGGATGGTCTCGGTATAGCCGCCCACCGGGCGTGGTGGCTTGGCGTGCAGCAAAGAGGTCTCGGGGATGGTGAAGCGCACGCCGCGCAGCACGCCGGCATTGGCCGGCACCTCGGGGAAGGCGTGCTTGAGGGCCACATAGCAGCAGGCGATGGTCGTCGCCTCGCTGATGTTCAGCGGGCCCTGGCAGGCCTCGGCGCTGCGGCTGAAATCGAGATGCAGCGTGTCGCCCTGGATGGTCAGGTCCAACGCGATGGGCAGGGCCACATCGGTGATGCCGTCATTGTCGAGGAAATCCTCGAAGGCATAGGTGCCGTCCGGCAGGCGGGCGATCTCGGCGCGCATCATGGCTTCCGCGCGGTCCAGCAGCGCGTCCCAGGCGGCTTCCACCGTGGCCGCGCCATATTCGTCGAGCAGCGCATCCAGCCGCCGCTGGCCGAGATCCAGCGCATTGATCTGCCCGTTCAGATCGCCCCAATTGGATTGCGGCACGCGCGAATTGGCGGCGAGGATGTCCAGAATGTCCTGATCCAGCTTGCCCGCGCGGATCAGCTTCACCACCGGAATTCGCACGCCCTCCTGGTGGCTCTCCGTCGCGCGCGCGTTGAAATTGCCGGGCACATTGCCGCCGATGTCGAGCCAATGGCCCACACTCGCGAGCCAGCAGAAGAGCCGCCCCTCGCGGAAGATGGGCCGCACCAGGCGGAAGTCGTTCAGATGGGTGCCGCCGGCATAGGGGTCGTTGAAGAGGAAGGTGTCGCCCTCCTCCAGCCCGCCTTCGCGCGCCACCTTTTCGATCACCGCCCGGACTGCGAAGGACATGGCGCCGACGAAGATCGGCAGGCCGCTCGTGCCCTGGACCAGCGTGTCGCCATTGGTGGGGTGATAGAGCCCGTGGCAGGCGTCCCGCGCTTCGGCGATGATCGGGTTGAAGGCGCTGCGATAGAGCGTCGCGTCCATCTCATCGGCGATCTGCTCCAGCCGCCCCTTGAGGATGGCGAGCGTTACCGGGTCAAGCGGGGTCATCGGTCGGGCGGAACCTTGTCTGGCAGCGAGTTGCGGACCTGTCACGATGCGCTTTTCCGCGCAAGCCCTGGACAGCCCTGCGAATCAGGCTTGCCACGCGGCGCGCCAGGCGGCAGTAGCGGGGTTTGGCATGACCCGGAGTTCATGATGAGCCACCTCACCCGTCGCCTGGCCCTGGCCGCGCCCGCCCTGCTGGCCGCGCCGGCTTTCGCGCAAAGCCCGGATTGGGCGCCGAGCCAGCCGGTCCGGCTCATCAACCCCTTCGCGCCCGGCGGCAGCCCGGACATCCTGGCGCGCGCCATGGCGCCGCATGTGCAGCAGATGCTGGGCCAGCCCATGGTGGTGGAGAACCGCCCAGGCGCCGGCGGCATGGTGGGCGCGCGCTACGCCGCGCAGCAGCCGGCCGATGGCACGGCCGTCTTCCTCGCCGCCATCTCCGCCGTGCTGGCGCCCTTCATGGCGCGCGAGCCCGGCTATCGGATCGAGGATTTCCGCCCCGTCTCGATCCTGACCGTCACGCCGCTGGTGCTCGTCGTGCGCGAGAATTTCCCGGCGCAGAATGTGCAGGAATGGGACCGCGTGGTGCGCGCCTCGCCCGGCCGCTTCAACTACGCGACAGCCGGGATCGGCACGCCGCACCAGATGGCGGCGGAGCTCTATGCCAGCCTCTCCGGCGCGCAGATGACGCATGTGCCCTATCGCGGCACCGCCCCGGCGCTGACCGATATCCGCGCCGGCACGGCCGATTTCATGTTCGCCGACCTGGCCGC
>JAIYDS010000169.1 GCA_027487385.1 Acetobacteraceae bacterium
CCCCCGCCCACCGCGGCACCGGCCGCCGCCGCCCCGCGGGGCGGCGTCTCGCGCACGCCGCTGCCGCCGCCGCGCTGATCGCCGCCCCTGCCGTTTCGTTGCGCGCGGGATTGGTCTAAAGCTGCGCGGTGCCCGAGACGCTGCCTTTCTGGAAGACCAAGCCGCTTGACGCGATGACCCGCGCCGAATGGGAAAGCCTTTGCGATGGCTGCGGCCGCTGCTGCCTGCACAAGCTGCGCGAGGACGATACGGGCCGCCTGCACCACACCGAGATCGCCTGCCGCCTGCTCGACACCGCGACCGCCCGCTGCACGGACTACGCGAACCGCAAGCGCCGCGTGCCGGACTGCATCCGCCTGACACCCGCGCGGCTGCAGAAGATTGATTGGCTGCCGCCGACCTGCGCCTATCGCCTGATCGCCGAGCGGCGGGATTTGCCGGAATGGCATCCGCTGCGGTCTGGCGACCCCGAAAGCGTGGTCCGCTCGGGCGTTTCCGTGCGCGGCCGCGTCGTGCCGGAGCGCGCCGCCGGCGCCACCGAAGACCACATCGCCACCTGGCCGGGCAACTGGCCAAAACGCGCGGGCGTGAAGCCCGCCATCGGTTCATTGGAAGGAACTGCCCCATGAAGGACGCCCTGTTCGGCGGCATCAACGCCGCCGTGCTCACCGCGATGACGCCCGACTTCACGCCCGATCTCGACCGCATGGCGAAGCACGCCAAGTGGCTGCTGGCCAATGGCTGCAATGGCCTGGGCATCATGGGCACGACGGGCGAGGCCAACAGTTTTTCCGCCACCGAGCGCAAGCAGATCCTGGAAGGGCTGATCGCGCGGGGCGTGCCCGCCTCGACGATGATGCCGGGCACCGGCGTCTCCTCCCTGACGGAGACGGTGGAACTCACCATCCACGCGCGCGAGCAGGGCTGCCGTGGCGTGCTGCTGCTGCCGCCCTTCTACTACAAGAACCCCTCCGATGACGGCCTCTTCGCCTGGTTCGACGCGGTGGCGAAGCGCGTGGGCGGTGGCATCGCCCTCTATCTCTATCATTTCCCGCAGCAATCCGCGGTGCCCTTCAGCCTCTCGCTGATCGGCCGCCTGCTCGATGCGCATCCCGGCGTCTTCAAGGGCGTGAAGGACAGCTCGGGCGATTACGCGAACATGAAGGCGATGATTGACGCCTTCGCCAGCCGCGGCTTCGAGGTCTATTCGGGCTCCGACGAATACGTCCAGAAGATCCTGGCCGAGGGCGGCGCCGGCTGCATCACCGCGGCTTCCAACTGCAACAGCCATTGGGGCGGCATCGTCTATGCCAAGCGCACCGGCCCCGAGGCCGATGCGGCCCAGGCCATGCTGACCGCAACCCGCCGCGCCGCGACCGCCGTGCCGCTCATCCCCGGCCTGCGCGAGATCATCGCGCGCAGCACCGGCGATGATGGCTGGCGCGTGATCCGCCCGCCGCATCTGCCGCTCTCCAAGGAGGATGGTGACAAGGCCTGGGCCACCTGGCTGGCCACCGGCGCCCTGCCGCTGCCGGGCATGCCGGCCTTGAAGCAGGCGGCGGAGTAGGCGCGATGAAGGAGCCGCTGCGCTGCCGGGAGCCGGCGGTTCCCGTCCTGCAGATTGATGACGACAAGGTCCGCGTCATCCGCTGGGATTTCGGCCCGGGCGCCGAGACCGGCTGGCACCGGCATGGCTGGCTCTACGTCGTCGTGCCGATGATGGATGGGGAGCTTCTGGTGGAATACCCCGACGGCACCACCAGCACCTCCGTGCTCAAGAAGGGCGAGGCCTACCACCGCGTTGCCGGCGTGGAGCATAATGTGGTGAATGCGGGTGCCGGCCCGCTGAGCTTCGTCGAGACCGAGGTCAAGGCCTTCCCGGGCTGAGGCCGCGCAACCCCGACCGTGGGTGACACACTGAGGAACGCCAAGATGTCCGAGACTTCCCTGCCGCCGCTGCTGCTCATTGGCTGCGGCAAGATGGGCGGCGCCATGCTCGCCGGCTGGCTGGAACTGGGCCTGCCGGCCGAGACGGTGGTGGTGGAGCCGCATGAAGCCGCCATGGCGGGTTTCGCCGGGCGCGTCCGCCATGTGGCCAGCATCGCGGAGATTCCGGCGGGCTTTGCCCCGGCCGCCGTGATCCTCGCGACCAAGCCGCAGGAGGCGCCGAAGGCGCTGCCGGGCCTCGCGCATCTCGTGGCGCCGGAGACGGTCTTCGTCTCGATCATGGCCGGCCGCACCGTCGCCAGCATGACCGCCCTGCTGGGCGAGGGCGCGCGCATCATCCGCGCCATGCCGAACACGCCGGCCGCGCTGCGGCTGGGCTTCACCGTCGCCTGCCCGGGCCCGGGCGTGAGCGAGGCGCAGCGCGCCCTGGCGGACCGCCTGCTGGGCGCGATCGGCGAGGCCGCCTGGGTCGAGGAGGAGGCCCTGATCGATCCCGTCACCGCCGTCTCCGGCGGCGGCCCGGCCTATGTCTTCCTGCTGGCCGAGGTGATGGAGAAGGCCGCCATCAGCCAAGGCCTGCCGCCCGAACTCGCCCGCCGCATGGCGCGCGCCACCGTCGCGGGCTCCGGCGCGCTGCTGGGCGCGAGCCCGGAAGAGGCCGCGCAGTTGCGCCGCAACGTGACCAGCCCGGGCGGCACGACCGAGCGCGCCCTTGCCGTCCTGATGCGCGCGGAAGCCTGGCCCGCGCTGATGGAGGAGGCCATCGCCGCCGCCACCGCGCGCTCGCGCGAATTGGCGGGGTGAGGGCTCGCCGCGACGGCGGCAGGGTGTTCGAAGGGCCGGCCCCATTGCCTTGGCCGTCGCGGAGCGAGCGTCATGACGAGCCATGACAGCCAGGAGCATGCGCCATGGGGATCATCGATCAGTCACAGGTGAAGCTGCCTTCGCCCAGCCGATTCGCCGATGCGAGTTTCGGTGGCCGATACAATTTCCTGACCCTCACGCGGCGGGTCGAGCAAAGCGTCCACCTGGTGGAAAAGCCGCTGGCCTATGCGCGCACCCTGCAACGTCTGCGGCAGCCCACCTGGTATCTGGAGTATTACGACCATCCGGGGTGCCGCGCCTTCCGCCAAGGCATGTGCGAAGCCATTGCAAGGCTGGGCGGCAAGCTGGTCTATCATTCCCACTTCCAGCGTCATGAGCCGGATCCTGCGTCCATCGCGCTGCGCTGGCACAGTCACGGCAAGAAGAGCCGGGTTTTCCATTACAAGGAGGCCTATCTGCCGCATCTGACGCTGCTGGATTGCGAGGGCTATTCGGGGTGGTCCGAGATCGGGACGGATAAGAAATCCATCAAGAAGGACTATCCCGAGCCCGCCATCGCCAATGAGTTTTTTGAGAACAAAATCATCCCTTTTCTGCGGGAACGTATCTCCAAATACGCTCAATCCAATGAGCCGTTCGATCATGCTCCCGGCTATGTCTTCGTCGCCATGCAGATGATGAATGACGCCGTGATTGAGCATAAATTCGAAAAAGACTATATTTCCTCCACCAAGAACTTCATTAAATTTCTAAGCGAAAAAAATCTAAAGGTTGTGATCAAGCGTCATCCCAATTGTCGAGCTGAAGAGATGGCGAGGTTCATTCGAAATCTGGCCGAAGCGGGGATGGCAATCGAAACAAGATCGTCCATTCACGACATCATTCCGGGCGCAAGGGCCGTGGTCACCTTGAACTCTGGGGTAGGTTTCGAAGCGCTGCTTTACGAAAAGCCAGTGGTCAGTCTCGGCCGATCCGATTACGGGGACGCGACCTTCCTGCTGCGCGATACGCGCAGTTCGGAGGCGGAGATGGCCAAGGCCCATGAGTTCATCATGCGGGGGCAGGCCCCGGAGGGCTTGCGGCAGCATCTCTTTGTCATGATGACGAAATACCAGGTGGATTGCCGTGAGGACAGCGCCTTCGACCGCGCCGCGCTGCGCATGCTCTGCCTCTATCACCTGGACAATCCGATGACGCTGTGATCGGGCAGGCGCTGGCCCCGGCCGGAGGTTTCCCCCCGGGCGGGACCGCGGGTTCGGGAATCAGCTCTCCGCGCGGATATTGTTGGCGCGCACCACCTCGCCCCAGCGCGTGTAATCCTGCGCCATCATCCGGCCCATATCCTCGGCGGTGCCGCCGCCCGGCTCATCGCCGCGGCTGGTCATGCGCTCGCGCGTCGCGGGGTCGGCCAGGGCGGCGTTCAGCGCGGCGTTGATGCGGGTGACGATCTCGGGCGGCGTGCCCCGCGGGGCGAAGAGGCCGATCCAGGCATAGAAGGCGAAGTCCCGCAGCCCCTGCTGCTCTGCCGTCGCGATGTCGGGGAAGGCGGGGCTGCGGGTGCGGCCCGTGGCCAGCGCGCCGCGCAGCTGGTTGGCCTGGATGAAGGGGGCGACGACCGAGGCGCCGTCGAACATCAGGCTGAAGCGGCCGGCGATGAAATCCGCCATGGCCGGGCCCGAGCCGCGATAGGGCACATGCGTCATCTCGGGCTTGCCGATCCGGTCGCGGAACAGCTCCATGGCGATATGCGTCAGGCTGCCCGCGCTGGCCGAGCCGTAGTTGATCGAGCCGCGCGGCTGGGCGGCGATCCAGGCCCGCAGCTCGGCCAGGTTGCGCACATTCATCGAAGGATGCGTGCAGAGGATGAGCGAGGATTGCAGCGCGAGGCCGATCGGCACCATCTCGCGCGGATCAATGGTCATCCCGTCCATGGTGTGCGGGTTGATCGCCATGGGGGAAATATTGCCCGCCAGGATGGTGTAGCCATCGGGGCGGGAGCGCATCACCGCCTCCGTGCCGATATTTCCGCCAGCGCCGCCGCGATTGTCGATGGCGACGGCCACGCCCAGCGCGTTCTGCATGCCCGCCTGGATGACCCGCGCGGCGAAATCCGTCTGCCCGCCCGGCGGGAAGCCGACGATCATCGTGATGGGTCGCGTCGGGTTCCAGATGCCCTGGGCCCGCACCCAAGGTGCGGACAGGACGGTCCCGGCCAGCGCAAGGCCGCCGCGGCGGGTGATCGCATGCATGTTCGTTTCTCCCTGGTCTGACGCGGATGTAACGCGACTTGGCGCCTGGCGCCAAGACCATCCGGATCAGCGCGGGGGCTGCGCGGCGCGGGCCTCCGTCAGCTCACGCTGCGCGGTTTCCAGCGCGGTGCGCAGCTGGGCCAGATTGGCCTCGGTGGCGGTCAGCCGGGCCTGGAGGGCGTTGCGCTCGGTGGTGGCGGCGGCCTGGGCCTGGGTGGCGGCGGTGAGGCGGGCCTGGAGGGCGTCGCGCTCGGTGGCGGCGGCGGCCTGGGCCTGGGTGGCGGCGGTGAGGCGGGCCTGGAGGGCGTCGCGCTCGGTGCCGGCGGCGGCCTGTGCCTGGGTGGCGGCGGTGAGGCGGGCCTGGAGGGCGTCGCGCTCGGCGGCGGCGGCGGTCTGCGCCTGGGTGGCGGCGGCCAGGCGGGTCTGCAGGGCGTTCCGCTCCGTGGTGGCAGCGGCCTCAGCGCTGGTGAGGCGGGCTTGCAGGGCGTTGCGCTCCGCCGTGGCCGCGGCCTGGGCCTGGCTGGTCGCGGCTTCGGCGGCGGTGAGGCGGGTTTGCAGCGCCGTGCGCTCGGCCGCCGCCGCGGCCAGGCGCTGGTCGCGCTGGCCGATCTCGGCGGTGGCCGTGGCCACCGCCTGGGCGGTTGCGGCCTCGGCCGTGCGCAGACGGCCTTCCAGCGCGGCGATCGCGGCCAGGCGCTGGTCGAGCTCGGCGCGCATGGCAGCACCCTCGAAGCGGGCGAGGTCCAGATCCGTCCGCAGCGCCGCAGCCTCCGCCTCGCTGCGGGCCTCCATCGCGGCGAGGGCCAGAACCAGGGCGGCCAGACGCTCCCGCGCCTCGCGGAAGCGGGCCGGGGCGGTGGCGGCGAGGCTGCCGGGGGCGGGGCTCAGCGCCTCGGCCAGCATCTGGCAGCTGCGCAGTTGCCGCTCGCCCGAGAAGATGCCCCCGGTCAGTTCAAAGCGCGTGTCGGAGGTGGCGGGGCCGGCGAAGCGGATGCTCCAGCGCTCGCCGCCACGGTTGCGCTCCAGCACCGCGGTCATGCGGCCCTCCTCGACGCGCCCGGTGAAGCGGCTGATATCCTCGGCTCCCTGCGCGGTGCGGGCGGTGCGCGTGCGGGTCACCGCATTCTGCGCGATGGGGGCGGTGAAACGGTCGGTGAAGGCGGCCTGCGCGCCATTGGCGGCGCAGCTCATGGTGAATTGCCAATTCCCGTCATACTCGACCGCCTGCGCCGGCGCGGCCAGCAGGAACAGGGCGCCGGCCAGCGCCGCGGGGCGGGCCATGGCGTGGCGGGCGGACATCACAAGGCTCTGGCGCATCGGCGGAAGGCTCTCCGATCGGTTGGACGGGCGGGACGGCCCGGGGCGCGCAGAAAAGCAGGGAATGCCATGTCTCACAATCTGTTCATTTCGGCGGCCCGCCGCCCGCGCTGAAATGGGCGAGCCGCCGCGCGATCACCTCGCCCACCGCCTCCACCGCCGCGCGGCGCGGGAAGCTGGCGCGCCAGACGATCCGCACCTCGCGCCCTGCCGCTGTGGCGAGCGGGCGCAGGACAATGCCCGCATCCTGCGCGACGCCGGCCGCGAGGCCCGGGATGAGGGTGGTGCCATAGCCGGCGGCGACCATGTTCAGCAGGGTGGGCAGGCTCGCCGCGCGCAGCGAGCCGCCAAGGCCGCCCGCCTGGCCGCAGGCCGCCAGCGCCTGGTCGCGCAGGCAATGCCCATCCGCCAGCACCAGGATGTCCCGCGCCAATTCGGTTTCGTCCAGGCTCTCCCGCGCGGCGAGCGGGTGCTCGGGCGGCAGGGCGGCCAGGAAGGGCTCGGCGAAAAGGGCGCGGCTGGCCAGGTCCGGCTCATCCACCCCGGTCGCCAGCAGGGCGGCATCCAGCCCATGGCCGCGCAACCGGTCGAGCAGGGCGGCGGTCTGGTCCTCCCAGGGCTCGATCTCCAGCAGCGGCAGGGCGGCACGCAGGGGGGCGAAGACCAGCGGCAGGAGATAGGGCGCGAGCGTGGGAATGATGCCAAGCCGCAGCCGCCCGGCCAGGGGGTCCCGCAGGTGATGCGCCATGGCGAGGATGGCATCCGCCTCGGCCACGGCGGCGCGGACATGGCCGAGCAGCGCCTCGAAGGCGGCGGTCGGCACCACGCCCTTGCTGGCGCGTTCGAAGAGGGTCAGGCCCAGCTCCTCCTCCAGCTTGCGCAGCTGGACGGAGAGGGTGGGCTGGCTGACGCCGCAGGCCTCGGCCGCCTGGCCGAAATGCCCGTGCTCGGCCAGGGCGAGGAGGTAGCGGAGGGCGCGCAGGTTCATGTTGACTGCCATGGAATGATGATAGCTCTGCGCTATTCCCTCATTAGAAATTACGCGCTTTTCTTTATGGTGGAAATGCCCTCACATGCCGGGCATGGCGATCCGATCCCGGCGAGGTCCACCGCTCCGGTCTTTCATCCGGCCGGGGGCTTCATCATCTCGTCCCTGGAAACGGATCGCTTTTCAGCCTAGGCAGGGTCCGGCCTGACGGACCCAGAATTCCGCAGCAGACAACGGAGAGAAACATGGACGGAAACACTTCCCCGAGCGCTGGCAAATGCCCCGTGATGCACGGCACGCCGAAGCACACGGTCTTTGCGGGCCGCTCCAACAAGGATTGGTGGCCGAACCAGCTCAACCTCAAGATCCTGCATCAGAACACCGCCGAGCTGAACCCGATGCCCAAGGGGTTCAACTACGCCGAGGCGTTCAAGAAGCTCGACATCGAGGCGGTGCGCCGTGACCTCACCGCGCTGATGACCGACAGCCAGGATTGGTGGCCGGCCGATTACGGGCATTACGGCCCCTTCTTCATCCGCATGGCCTGGCACAGCGCCGGCACCTACCGCATCGGCGATGGCCGTGGCGGCGCGGGCGCGGGCACGCTGCGCTTCGCCCCCCTCAACTCCTGGCCTGACAACGGCAACCTGGACAAGGCGCGCCGCCTGCTCTGGCCGATCAAGCAGAAATACGGCAACGCCCTCTCCTGGGCGGACCTGATGGTGCTGACCGGCAACGTCGCCCTCGAATCCATGGGCTTCAAGACCTTCGGCTTCGCCGGCGGCCGTGAGGATGTCTGGGAGCCCGAGGAGGACGTGTACTGGGGCAATGAGACCACCTGGCTGGGCGATGAGCGCTACACCGGCGACCGCGTGCTGGAAGACCCGCTCGGCGCCGTGCAGATGGGCCTGATCTATGTGAATCCGCAGGGCCCGAACGGCACGCCGGACCCCATGGCCTCGGCCCGCGACATCCGCGAGACCTTCGGGCGCATGGCGATGAATGACGAGGAGACGGTGGCCCTGGCAGCCGGCGGCCACACCTTCGGCAAGTGCCATGGCGCGGGCGATGCGGCGTTGGTCGGCCGCGAGCCGGAAGGCGCCTCCATCGAGGAGCAGGGCCTGGGCTGGAAGAACGCCTTCGGCTCCGGCAAGGGCAAGGACACCATCACCAGCGGCATCGAAGGTGCTTGGACCAACAACCCGATCAAGTGGGACAATGGCTATTTCGACAACCTGCTCGGCTATGAGTGGGAGCTGACCAAGAGCCCCGCTGGCGCCTGGCAGTGGACGCCGAAGGATGCCGCCGCCGAGGGCACGGTGCCCGACGCGCATGACCCGAACCTGCGCCACAAGCCGATCATGACCACGGCCGACATGGCGCTGCGCACGGACCCCGCCTATCTGGAAATCGCCAAGCGCTTCCACGCCAATCCGGACCAGTTCGCCGATGCCTTCGCGCGCGCCTGGTTCAAGCTGACGCACCGCGACATGGGGCCGCGCGCCCGCTACCTGGGCAAGCTCGTCCCGGCCGAGGTGCTGATCTGGCAGGATCCGATCCCGGCCGTCACCGCCCCCGTGGTGGATGCCGCCGATATCGCGGCGCTGAAGGCGCAGATCCTGGCGTCGGGGCTTTCGGTTGCCGATCTCGTCTCGGTCGCCTGGGGTTCGGCCTCCACCTTCCGCGGTTCGGACAAGCGGGGCGGCGCCAATGGCGCGCGCATCCGCCTGGCCCCGCAGAAGGATTGGGCGGTGAATGAGCCCACCAAGCTCGCCCGCGTGCTGGGCGTGCTGGAGGGCATCCAGGCCGGCTTCAACGCCAAGGGCGCGAAGCAGGTCTCGATGGCGGACCTGATCGTCCTGGGCGGTGGCGCGGCCATCGAGCAGGCGGCCAAGGCGGCCGGCGTGACCGTCGAGGTGCCCTTCACCCCGGGCCGCGCCGACGCGCTGCCGGAGCACACCGACGTCGCCTCCTTCGCCGTGCTGGAGCCGAAGGCGGATGGCTTCCGCAACTTCGTGGGCGAGGAGAACGGCCTCTCCCCCGAGGAGCGGCTGGTGGACCGTGCGCAGCTGCTGACCCTGACGGCGCCCGAGATGACGGTGCTGGTGGGCGGCCTGCGCGTGCTGGGCGCCAATCACGGCAGCGCGCCGCATGGCGTCTTCACCACCCGGCCGGGCGTGCTGACCAACGACTTCTTCGTGAACCTGCTCGACATGAGCACGGCATGGGCGCCTTCGGCCGACATGCACGGGCTCTATATCGGCCGGGACCGCGCGAAGGGGAATGTGAAGTGGACCGCCTCGCGCGTGGACCTGGTCTTCGGCTCCAACTCCCAGCTGCGCGCGCTGGCCGAAGTCTTCGCGGTGGACGGCGCCCATGCCGCCTTCGTGCATGACTTCGTGGCGGCCTGGACCAAGGTGATGAACCTGGACCGCTTCGACCTCGCCTGATCGCGGGGCGGAGCGGCGGCGCGCGGTGGGGAGACCTGCCGCGCGCCGTTTGCGTTTTGGAGAGAGAAAGGGCCTCCGGCGGCTGGGGCCGGGGCCCCAGACCCTATTTTATATTTTCATTCAATAACTTGTGAGAATATTTCCCCGGGAATGGGGTCTGGGGCCCGTGGCCCCAGCCGCCGGAGGCCCCTTTTTTGGTCCCCGTGAGGCCCGCCTCACTCCCGCCAGGGATGCTGCGCCCACATGCGCTGGTAATTCTCCCGCATCGCGAAGAGGACGGCGCGGTGCTGGTCCGGGTCGAGGAAGCGCAGCGGCAATTGCTGCTGCGTCGCGGCCGCCATGAAATCCGGATGCTCCATCACGCCGCGCACGACGCTGGCGAGGCGCTGCAGCACCGCGGGCGGCGTGCCGGCGGGGGCGGCCAGGCCACGCAGCGAGCCATCCACCACGTCGAAGCCCTGCTCGCGGAAGGTGGGCACATCGGCGGTATTGGCCCAGCGCGTCTCGGCCATCTGGCCCAGCGGGCGCAGCACATTCTGCCGGAAATCGCCCACCCCCTCGCCCATGTTCATCGCGGCCAGCTGGATGGTCCGGCCCAGCACCGCGTTGCGCACCTGGGAGGAACCGTTGAAGGGCACATGCAGCAGCCGCGCGCCGATCTGCCGCTCGAAGGCCATGGTCGCCAGGTGGTCATCCGAGCCGACGCCGGTGGTGCCGTAGCTGATGGTGCCCGGTGCGGCGCGCGCTGCCGCCGCGAGGTCGGCCAGGTTGCGCCAGGGGCTGTCCGGCAGCACCCAGAAGCCGCCCGGGTCATCCACCACATTGGCGATGGGGGAGAAATCCTCCAGCCGGTAGCGCGCCTGGCGCTCGATCGGGATGGTGACGAGGTTGGGCGTGTTGATGAAGCCGATGGTCAGCCCATCCGGCCGCGCGCGGGCCAGTTCCGCCCAGCCCACCTCGCCGCCCGCACCCGCGCGGTTGTGGACGACGACGGATTGGCCGAGCTCGCGCTCCATGAAGCGGGCCAGGGTGCGGGCAGCCACATCCGTGCCCCCGCCCGGGGCGAAGGCGACGATCATGGTGATGGGGCGCTCGGGCTGCCACGTCTGGGCGGCGGCGGGCAGGGCCAGCAGGGCGGGCGCGGCCAGGGTGAGGCGGCGGGTGATCATGGCGGGTCTCCTCCGGTTTTTCTGCGCGCAGGAGAGCACATTCGTGGGCCGCGCACAGCGCCCCAGGCCGCTCCGTCCAGGCTGGCGCTACAGCGTCACATTCGCGATCCGCGCCACCTCGCGCCAGCGCTGGATTTCGGCGCGCAGGAAGGCGCCGAATTGCTGCGGCGTCTGCGGATCGGCCAGCATGCCGGCCTCCTCGATGCGCGCGACCAGCGCGGGCTCGCGCAGGGCGGCCGTCACATCGGCGTTGATGCGCGCGACCAGCTCGGCCGGCAGGCCCGCCGGCCCCGCGAGCCCGTTCCAGCCCACCGCCTCATGCCCCGGCGCCACGGTCTCCGCGAAGCTCGGCACATCCGGCGCCCAGGAAACGCGCCGCAGCGTGCTGACACCGATGAGCTTGAGCCGCCCCGCCCGCACATTGGGCAGGGCCGAGGCCAGGCTGTCCGTCATCAGCGGGACCGTGCCGGCGATGAGGTCGGTGACGGCCGGCGCGCTGCCCCGGTAATGCACCATGTTGAGCTGGATGCCGAGGCGATGCGCCAGCAGCTCCGCCGCCATATGCGCGCCCGAGGCCGGCCCGGCCGTGGCCATGATGAGCGGCGTGCTGGCGGCGCGGGCCGCAGCCAGGAACCCGGCGGGATCATCGGCGGGAAAGGAGGGGTGCGCCACGATGCAGAGCGGCACGAGGCTCAGATTGGTGATGGGGGTGAAATCGCGCTCCGGATCGTAGGAGAGGCGCGGGATCACCGCCGCATTCACCGCCATGGGGCCGATCGAGCCCGCGACCAGCGTGGTGCCGTCCGGCGCGGCGCGGGCCGCCACCTCCATGGCCGGCACGCCGGCGCCGCCCGCGCGGTTTTCCACCACCACCCGCTGCGGCCAGCGGCGCGAAAGCTCATCCGCCACCAGCCGCGCGACGAGGTCCGTGCTCTGTCCGGGCGGGAAGGGAACGATCACGCGCACCGGCCGGTCAGGCCAGGCGGGCTGCGCCTGGACAGCCGGGGCAGCGAGCAGAAGACCCAGGGCGGGTAGGTGGCGACGGCGCATCAAACATGTCCTCCAGTTCATTTTGCGGGGACAAAAGCGGCAAAGTAAATTTTTTGCAACGAGAAACTTGCGCCGCTTTCCAGGCCGGCAGCAATTCCTCGACACCGCCCGCGCCGGCACATATGTGCAGCCCATGTTCTCCCGCCGGCTTCGCCTCGCCTTTTTCCTGATGGGTTCGCTGGCCGTGGCTCTGGGTGGCCTCGCCTGGTGGATCGCGGGGGAGGCGGAGCACCGCATCCTGCGGGGTCGCCTGGCGGCGGATCTGCAGGCCGGCCTGCTGGAACTCGCGACGGAAAAGCTCCGGCTGCAAACCTGGTCGCTGGAGACGCTGATGGGCGCGCATCCCGACCCCGCGATCGGCCCTGCCGGCGCCGATCTGATGATCGAGCGCCTGGCGGCCTTGCGCCTCGCCAGCGACCAGGCCCAGCGCCTGGACGCTGCCCGCGGCAAGGATCTGAGCCAGCATGCGCGGCGCGAGGCGGCGCTGGCCCGGTTGCAGGCGGCCATGCTGTCGCTCCGCGCGGAAATCGCGCAACTGCCGGGCCAGCCGCCGCCCGGCGCCCTGCCCGGTGCCCCGCCCGGCACCCCCTTGGCCGCGTGGGCGCGGCTCGATGCCCTTTTCGCCGCCGCGGATGCGACCGATCTGCGGCAGAGCCTGCGCGCCGTGCTGCTGGACGAGGCCGCCTCGGTGGCGCAGGAGCGGCTGGCCGCCGATGCCTCGCTGCGGCGGGTGCGGCTGATCGTCACGCTGGGCACGGCCACTTTGGTGGCGCTCTCGCTCATCCTGGCGCTGTGGTTCACCCTGGCCTTGCGGCGCCCGGTGCAGCGTCTGCGGGATGGCGCGACGGCCCTGGCGCGGGGCGATCTCGACCACCGGATCCTGGGCATGGCGCCCGATGAATTCGGCGCCCTGGCCGCCTGCATGAACCAGATGGCGGCCGATCTCGCCCGAAGCCAGACCGCCGAGCGCGGCCTGCGCGATGGCCTTGAGCGCGAGGTGGAGGCCCGCACCCGCGACCTCTCCCGCGCGCTGGCGGAACTGGCCGAGGCCGAGGCCCAGCGCCGTCAGCTCCTCGCCGATATCGGGCATGAGCTGCGCACGCCCGCCACGGTGATCCGCGGCGAGGTGGAGGTGGCGCTGCGCGCCCGCGCCATGGACAGCGAGGCGCATCGCGAGGTGCTGGCGCGGATCCGCGCGACGGTGCTGGAACTCGGCGCGCTGGTCGAGGATGTGCTGGTGCTGGCCAGCGCCGAGGCCGCCGCCCTCTCGGTGGAACTCGCCGAAGTGCCGGCCGGTCCGCAAGTGCTGGCGGTGGTCCAGGCCGGGCGGGTCATGGCGGCGGAACGCGGCGTCGCCCTCGGCCACAGCCCCGCGCCGGAACCGGCCATCCTGCTGGCGGATGCGGGGCGCTTGCGCCAGGTCGCGGGCATCCTGGTGGACAATGCGCTGCGCTACTCCCGCGCCGGAACCGAGGTGCTGGTCACCGAGACGCTGGACCATGCGGCGGGGCATTGGCGGATGGAGGTGCTGGACCGCGGCATCGGCGTGGATGCCGAGGAGGTTCCGCGGCTTTTCGCGCGGGGCTATCGCTCGGCCGCCGCCCGGGAACATCGCGCCGATGGCACGGGTCTCGGCCTCGCCATCGCCCGCGCCCTGACCGAAAGGCTGGGCGGCGAAGTCACGCTCGCCCCGCGCGCGGGCGGCGGCACCGTGGCGCGGCTGCGCCTGCCCCTGGTCCGGCAGGGAGCTCTGGCATGAACATCCTGATCATCGAGGATGATCCCCGCGTGGCCGGCTTCCTGGAGCGCGGCCTGCGCGCCGAGGGCTACCGCATCCGCCTGGCCCGCAATGGCCCGGACGGGCTGGCGGAAGCGCGCGGCCTGGCCCAGCTCAGCGCCGAGACGGGTGAGGCGGCCGTGGTGATCCTGGATCTCAACCTGCCCGGCCTCCCGGGCATGGAGCTTCTGTCCCTGCTGCGGGCCGAGCGCAATGAACTGCCCATCCTGGTGCTGACCGCGATGGGCGGCACGGCGGCGCGCGTCGCGGGGCTGCGCGGCGGCGCGGATGACTACCTGGGCAAGCCCTTCGATTTCGAGGAGCTGCTTGCGCGGATCGAGGCGCTCGGCCGGCGGGCGCGCGGCACCCGCCCCGCCCGGCCCCAATCCCTGCGCGCGGGGGAGCTGGAGCTGGATCGGGCCCGCTGCGTCGCGCGCCGCGCCGGCACGGAGATCCGCCTGACCGCGCGAGAGCTTGCCGTGCTGGACCTGCTGATCTCGGCCCCCGGGCGCGTCTTCAGCCGGGAGCGCATCCTCGCCGCGGTCTGGGGCGCCAGCGCGGATCCGCTGACCAATATCGTGGATGTCTATATCCGGCGGCTGCGCGCCAAGATCGATGACCCCTTCGGCCAACCGCTGATCGAGACGGTGCGCGGCCTGGGATACCGGCTGGAGGACGCCCCGGCGGCACCTGGCCTGCCGGCGGGGCAATGAGACCTTAACGCGTGTGCGGCAGCGAGGAGTGATGCAGCACGATGCGGATCACCCCCGCATCGTCGCGATGGAAGCCCCAGCTCTTGTCCACGGTGGTGACGCGGCCCTGGCCATCGGTCAGCCGGACATTGCCCTGCGTCATGGCCACGCGGCCATGGATGAAGATGGCGGCGTTCTGCACCTCGACGCGCGTCCAGCCATTGAAGGCGAAGCCGCTGTCATTCGGGAAGGCCGGGTTGCCGCCGGCGAAATAGGCCAGCGCGCCTTCCCGCGTGATGCGGAAGGTCTGCGGCGCGGTGGTCAGGGTCGGCTTGAACAGCACGGGGCCGGCGGCATAGCCATAGGCGCCGTCCAGCACCTCGCCGGCCACGGCGCGGCCGCGCTCGGGCCCGGCTTCGCGATGCGCGGTGGCGATGCGCACCAGCGCCTCGCCCCAGGCCCGCTGCATGCCGAGCACCTCCTCCAGGGTGATGTTGTCATTGCGCACCGGCGTCTGGGCCGAGGCGCTGGCGCCCATGGTGGAAAGGCCGAGGGCAAGGCCGAGGCCCAGGGCAAGGCGGCGCGTCGCAGAGGTCATTGTTCCGTCTCCATCTTCGGGCGGCATGGGCGCGCCCGGTGGGAAGGAAATGGCGCCGCCGCATGGCGGGCGCCTGTCAGGACCATGAAGCGAGGCACCGCCCCGGATGAACGCCAGATGAATGCGGCGCGGCCAGGCGGCCGATCAGCCCCCCGCGCCGGTCAGAGCGCGAAGATCTTCAGCAGCACGGCCGCCGGCTGCCTTTCGCCATAACCCACGAATAGCCGCCGGTGCAGCCATTGATGCGCGGGCGAGGCGGTCTCAAAGACCGGGGCGGTGCGGAAATAGACGCGCTCCGGCGGCACGGGCTCGCCGCGCAGCAGCCGCGCCATATCCTCGGGCGCGGCATCGCGGATGCCGCTGTTCACCACATAGACCAGGGCGCCATCGGCCAAGCGGACGGTGTAGCGCGCCACCAGCTCCGTCACGCCATCCGGGCGGATGATCTGGTGGTCGGCGCCGCCGGGCAGGATCTCGCCCGACAGGCCGGGCCCGGTCAGGCGGCCGCTCAGGATGGGGATGACCCGCCGGAGGCCCATCGGGCCTTCGCCGACCGTGACCGGCGCGGCGACCTCGACCTCGACGTCACACAGGAATTCCAGGGGCGGGGTGTGCTGCATGGGATGATCCTTACGGCGGGTCTGCCGCTCAATCCAGGGCGCGGAACTGGGTGACGCGCGCGACTTCGGCCCAGCGGGCCGTCTCTTCCCGCAGGGTGGTCTCGAATTCGGCGCGGCCGGTGACGGCCGGGCGGAAGCCGCGCTCCTGCAGGCGGGCGGCCATGTCGGGTGTGGTCATCACGCGCAGCACCGCCGCCTCCAGCGCGGCCAGCACGGGCTGCGGCGTGGCGGCTGGGGCGACAAGCCCGAACCAGGAATTGAAGGTGAGCTCCGGCCGGCCGAGTTCGCGCATGGTCGGAACCTCGGGCAGCAGGGCCGAGCGGGCGGGGCTGGTCACGGCCAGCGCGCGCAATTGCCGCGCCTGCACCTGCGGCGCCACCAGGGCGATGGTGCCGAAGAGCCCCTGGGTGGTGCCGTTCAGCAGGGCGGCCATGGCATCGCCGGTGGTGCGGAAATGCACCGCCTCCACCGGCAGGCGGGAGGTGACGCCGAGGATGGAGGCGCCGAAATGCCCCGGTGTGCCGGCGCCGAAGGTGCCCATGGGAAGCTGGCTCTGCGCCGCGCCCCAGCGCAGATAGCCCGCGAAATCCTCGACCGGCAGGGCCTGGGGAATGACCAGCGCGAAATCCAGCGCGGCGAGGAAGGCGAGCGGCGCGAAATCCTTCGCCGGGTCATAGGCCAGCCGGGCGAAGATGCTGGGCGCCATGGCCAGCGGGCCGACGCCGCCCAGCATCAGCGTCGTGCCATCCGGCCGGGGCGTGCGCGCCACCTCCAGCGCGGCGGTGACGCCGCCGGCCCCGGCGCGGTTGTCCACGATGGCGCCGGCGGGCAGCACCTCCCGCAGCGCTTCGGCCAGCAGGCGCGCCAGCAGGTCCGGGCCGGTGCCGGCGGCGAAGCCGACCACGATGCGCACCGGGCGGTCCGGCAGGGCGGCACGGGCTGAGAGGGGCAGCAGCGCGCCGCCGGCCAGCAGGGCGCGGCGCCCGAGGCGCAGCGTCATGGCGCTTGCCCCCCGAAGCCAGGTGCGGGGATGGACAGGCGCGTGTCGCGCCGGGCGCGGCGTGGCGAATTCATCTGGCGACCTCCCTGGGCGTTCAGCGCGGATCGGGCGGCGCTGCCCGCCAGGGGGCTAAACCAGCATTCATTTTCGAAGATGGCAAGTTATTCGAATAAATTCGGGCGCGACGCCCGCCGCTGGCGCAAAAGGCCCAAGGCGCCCGGGGCGGTTGCCCCAGGCGCCGCAGGCCCTGCCCGGATCGTGCCCGCCTCAGCCGATCCAGATATTGTCCAGCATCAGGACGGAGTGGCCGTCGCTGCTGCCAACATCCATCACGCCGATGCCGATCTCATAGGTGCCGGCCTCTTCCGCCTGGAAGGAGAAGCTCTGCCAGCCGCTGTCCTGGCCCGCGCCCACCTTCTTCACATCGGCCAGGCCGAACACCGTGTTCTCGCCCTCATGGCGCAGCGTGACGAAGGAGAAATCATTGCCGCCCGGCTTGCCGGCCGCTTCGAAGAGCCAGTCGAAGCCCAGCGACTGGCCGGCTTCCAGCTCCACCTTGCCGCGGATGGCCGAGCCCTCATCGGCATCGCCGAAGCCGAGCTTGTCGAGCGTGCCCTTCTCCAGCTGCAGCCAGCCTTCGACCTGCTTCTGGTCCTTGGCGTCATCGGTGGAGAGCACCGCGGCCATCTTGCCCTGCGTGCCGCCCTTGGTGGTGCCGACATCGCCCGTGTCCTGCCAGCCCTTGTCCAGCCCATCCTCGAAGGAGGCGACGGTCTTGGGCTCGACCACCACCTTGTCGTCCAGGCCGGCGATGGCGATCTTCACGGTCTGCGTGGTCTCGGCGCCATGCGCGTCCCGCACCGTGTAGGTGAAGCTGTCCGTCGCCGTCTCGCCGGCGCCCAGCGCCTGGAGCTTGGCGGAGGCGGAGGGGTCATAGACCACCGCCTTGCCATCCAGCTTGATGGCCGCGCCGTATTCGGAGCCGGAGACGCTGACCAGCGTCAGCGCATCACCATCCACGTCGCTGTCATTGGCCAGCAGGTCGAGGGTGATGGCCGTGTCCTCATCGGTCTTGCCCTCGTCACCCGTCGCGACCGGGCCGTCATTCGCGCCCTGCACGGTGATGGTGACCTGGGCGGTGTCGGTGTCGCCATCCTTGTCGGTCACCGTATAGGCGAAGGTGACGTCCTTGCTCTGGCCCGCCGCCAGGGTCTGGAAGGCGTCGCCGCCATCCCAGGTGAAGCTGCCATCCTGCGCGAGGCTCAGCTTGCCGGCGGTCACCGCGCTGGTGATTTCGATCTTGGCGAGCTGGTCGGGGATCAGGTCATTCAGCAGCAGGTTGCCCTTGAGGCTTGCGGCATCCTCGGTCACGGCGAAGGTGTCGGCCTTGGCCGTCACCGCCTGGTCCGCCGTGACCGGGGGCTTGCCGTCCACCAGCACGCTCACCGCCTCGAAGCTGCTGACCCGCAGGTTCTGGCTGGCGAAGTTGAAGGAACCGCCGCGGCCGCTGGCCAGCTGGGCCTGGAAGCCGGCGAGTTCGGTCTGGAAGCCGGCATCCTGCCAATCGGCCAGGCTCATGTCGAAGACCAGCGTATCGAAGCCCGCGCCGCCATTGAAACGGTCGCCGGCGGTGCCGCCGCGGGTGTGGATCACCGTGTCATTGCCGCCATCGCCATTCACCTGGTCGGCGCCGGCGCCGGCCAGGATGCGGTCATCGCCCTCGCCGCCGAAGAGGCTGTCATTGCCCTCGCCGCCGATCAGCGTGTCATTCCCCATGTCGCCGGTGACGAAGTCATTGCCGGCGCCGGCATCCAGGCTGTCATTGCCGCCATTGCCATAGACGCGGTCATGGCCGGCGCCGGACTGGACCCTGTCATGGCCCTCATCCGTGCCGATCTCGTCATTGCCGCCGCCGGTGGTGACGACATCGTCGCCCTGGCCGGACCAGACGATGTTGCGGCCTTCGCCGGCCTGGATCACGTCGTTGCCGGCATCGCCGGTGATGCTGTCATTCCCGGCGCCGGCGGTGATGCTGTCATCGCCTTCGCCGCCATGCACGGTGTTGTTGCCCTCGCCGGCCAGCAGCGTGTCCTGGCCCGCCTCGCCGGTGATGCTGTCATCGCCCGCGCCGCCATCCACGCTGTCGGCGCCCTGGCCGGCCCAGACGGAGTCGTTGCCCGTGCCGGTGGAGATGCGGTCATCGCCCTCCTCACCCCAGGCCTGGTCATTGCCATCGCCCAGCGCCATCGTGTCATTGCCCTGGCCGCCCCAGAGCATGTCCTGACCGGCGCCGCCGTCCAGGTTGTCGTCGCCTTCGCCGCCCCAGATCTGGTCCTGGCCCGCGCCGCCCTTGAGGATGTCATGGCCGGCATCGCCCCAGAGCTGGTCGTCGCCGATGCCGCCCTCCATGCTGTCGCTGCCCTCGCCGCCCCAGGCCTGGTCATGGCCGGCATCGCCCATCAGGGTATCGGCGCCGGCATTCCCCCAGAGCTGGTCATTGCCGTCGGCGCCGCGGATCAGATCGTCGAAGGCGGTCCCGAAGACGCCGTCATTTCCCGCGCCCGCCCGGACTTCCATCGCATTCGCTGCGGCCTGGAGATGCAGCCAATCGGCGTAGGCGGTGCCGGTCAGGATGGGACGGATCATGTGCAAAACCCCTTCGATGATGCGGCCGGCGCTGTCGTTGCAAACCGCATCGGTGCCGCTCTGTGCCTGGGGTGTTGCAGCCGGCGTGCCAGGGGCGCTTCCCGCGGGATGGGTCGGCGGGCGGCGTGGTGGAGGGGGGAGGGCGCATGGGCCGCGGTCTCAAGCGGCTGGAAAGACACGAGAATGCGCCATTCTCACCACATGGGACGTGGCTTGTTTTTGATGGCGAGGCTCGCGCATTGCGGCTCGACGCAAATGTCCTTGCAAAATGCAAGGCCGGCCTCCCGCGCGGGGGGTAGAAAAAAGGCCTCCGGCGGCTGGGGCCGAAAGGCCCCAGACCCCAGGAATGGATCACGCTTTGGCGGGGCGAGGGGCGAAGAGCTTCAGCAAGGGTGGCAGCACCAGCATCACGCAGAGCAGCGAATAGACGAGGCTGACCGAGAGCACGACGCCCATGCTGGCCGTGCCGGGATGCGGTGAGAGGGCCAGCGCGCCGAAGGCCGCCGCGTTGGTCACGGCCGAATAGATCACCGCGCGGTTGAGCGGGCTCGCCAGCAGATCCCGCCTTCCCCGCTGCCAGGCGGCGACGAAGTAGATGTCATAGGCCACGCCTTGCCCGAAGAGCAGTGGCAGCGCGATGATGTTGGCCAGGTTCAGATCCGGCCCGAAGAGCGCGCAATGCGCCATGGTCATGAGCCCCGCCAGCGCCAGCGGCGCCAGGGCCAGCAGCGAAAGCCGCAGCGAGCGCAGCGTCACCAGCAGCAGCCCCAGCACGAAGACCAGCCCCAGCACGCCGGACTGGATGAAGGCGCGCTGGATGGTCGCCGAGGATTCCTGCATGGAGACGGCGAGCCCCGTCGCATCCGGCGCCAGGGCCCGCACGGCGGCGGCGAATTGGCGGAGCAGCCGCGTCTCATCCTCGGCGATGGGGTTTGGCACCATCTCGATGCGCGCGCGGCCCTCGGGCGTGAGCCAATCGGCGCGCAGATCGGCGGGCATGTTGTCGAGCGTCACCGTCTCGGCCGAGAGCATGGCGCGCACCTGGCCCAGCAGATGCGTGAGGCCCGGCAGGGTGCTGGCGGCGAAATCCGCGCGATCCTCAGGCGCGCCGCGCGCCAGCAGGGCGAGGGCGCGGCCGAGCCGCGCGGCCTCGCCCCCCAGTGGCACCAGTTCGCTCGCCGCCGCGCGCAGCGCCGCCACCACGGCGAGGTCATCCGGCGCGGGGCGCGGCTCGGCGGCCAGGGCGGGGCCCAGCAGCATGGCCGCATCCTCGATGAGGGCGAGCTTCTCCGCCTGCCGGGCGGGGATGAAATCGGCCAGGGTGGTGGCGCGCGCCACCTCGGGCAGGGCGGCCAGCCGGGCGGCGAGCGCCTGGGCGGCGGCGAGGTCGGGCGCCAGCACCTCCAGCGTGTTCGGGTTGGTCTCCGCGCTGCGGGCGAGGTCGCGCCAGGTGGCGACGGATTCCGCCTCGGCGTCGCGCAGGTTGATCGGGTTGGTGTCGAAGCGCAGCCCTTGCAGGCTGACAAGGCAGGCCAGGGCGAGGCCCAGCGCGGCCAGGGCCACGCCCCCCGCATGGGCCGAAAGCCAGGCATCCAGCGGGCGCAGCGCGGGATAGCCCACCTCCCGCGCCTCGCCGCGCGGGCGGGCCAGGACCAGCAGCGCGGGCAGCAGCGTCATGGCCAGGAACCAGCCGATCACCATGCCGCCGGCCGCGACCAGACCCAACTCCGCCACGCCGCGATAATCCGTCGGCCAGAAGGAGAGAAAGCTGAGGGTGACGGCCAGCGCCGCCAGCGTCATGCCCGGGCCGGCCACGCGGGCGGCTTCCTCCAGCGCGGGGCGGAGTTCGGCCAGATGGGCACGCTCGGCGCGGTATTGCACCGCGTATTGGATGCCGAAATCCACCCCCAGCCCGATGAAGAGCACGGCGAAGGCGATGGAGAGTGGGTTGAAGCTGCCCACCAGCAGGAGCCCCGCCGCCGCGGTCCAGACCAGCCCCACCACGATCAGCACCAGAAGGGGCCAGATCAGCCGCCAGGAGCGCAGCGCCATCCAGAGCAGGACGCCCACCAGCACGAAGCTGAGCAGGGCGTTTTCCACCGCCCCCTCGCTCACCGTCGCGAATTCCTCATCCGCCATGGGGACGGGGCCGGTGAGGCGGATCGGGATGCCCAGCCGCGCGGCCTCGGCGCGGATCACCTGCGTCGCCGCCGCCCCGGCCGAGAGCTGTTCGTAATCCAGCGCCGGCTGCACCAGGATCAGCCGGCGCAGTTCCAGCGGGCGGGGCGGCTGGCCGGTCAGCAGCCGCGCCCAATCCGGGGCGGCCACGCGGCCCCCTCCGGCCGATGACTGGGTCGCCGCCTCGGCCGCGCCCGCGAAGGCGGCCAGCGGGGCGGCGAGGCGCGCCGGCTCGGCCTCGCCCCGCGCCAGCCCCTCGCCCATCAGCCGCAGCAGATCGGCCACGCCGCGCAGACTCGGATCGGCCGCCAGCGGGCCCAGCAGCCCTTGGGCGGCGATGAACTGCTCGGTGATGGCCTGCACCTCCGGCAGTTCGAGATAGAGTAGGCCGTTTCGCGCCCAGAATTCGCCCTCATCCGGCCGGCGGACGGAGCGGAACAGGCCGGGCTGCGCGCGCAGCGCCGCGGCCAGCGCCTCGGCCGCAGCTTCGGTGGCGCGGGCCTCCGTCCCGTCCAGCACGATGACGATGAGGTCGAGCCGCTGGGGAAAGGCGTCCTCCAGTTGGCGCTCGGCCAGGCGCCAGGGCAGGTCGGCGGGGAAGAGCTTGGTGACGTCGGAATCCAAGGTGAAGCGGGTGGCCGTCAGCCAGCCCGCCGCACCGGTGGCCAGCGCCAGCAGCACCAGCATGGCGGCGGTGCGCCGGAGCGAGAGCCGCACCAGCGCGACCACGATCCAGCCGAACCCGGGCGGGGGCTCAGCCGCCATGCGCGAGGGTCAGCACGAGGCCCAGGCCGCCCAGGGCGAAGGGCCAGGCGATGGCGGCCAGCAGCCGGTCACGCGGCTCGGGCAGGCGCAGCTCGGCCCAGCGGATCAGCAGGGCGAGGGTGGCGAGCAGGCAGGGCAGCAGGGCGGCGGCCGGCGGCTGGCTCGCCAGGGTGAGGATCACGCCCAGAATGACGGCGAAGGGCAGCACCAGCCCCAGTCCGGTGGCGCCGCGCCACAGCACCCAGGCCTCGGCCAGGCCGGCGATGACCATCAGAAGGGCCAGCAGAAGGGGCAGCCCCGGCCCGGCCTGCAGCACCAGCCCCAGGCCCAGCGGCAGCAGCAGCAGGGGGCCGAAGCGCGTGACGGCGCCGCCCCCGGCCCGTTTCAGCCAGGCGAGCAGCGCGATCAGCATGAGGACCAGCCCGCCCGCCTCGGTCGGGCCCAGCGGGTGCAGGGTGAAACGCGGGCGCAGCGCGGCCAGATCCGGCACGGCCAAGGGGGTAAGGCCCTGCGCCGCCAGCACGAAAAGCGCCACGATGGGCCCGCAGAGCACCAGGGCCAGCAACAGCTCGCATTCCACCACGCAGCGCAGGCGCGGCAGCCAGAGGCTGGCCGGCGCCGCACGGCCGGCCGCCAGGATCAGCAGGAGCCGCAGCCCTGCCGCGACCAGCGCCAGCGCCACGAAGGACACGGTGATGGCCAGCAGCGGAAAGGCCTCGGCGCCGAAGACCAGGGCGCGGTGCGGCCAGGCGACGGCCAGCCCCGCGGCGCTGAGCGCCATGCCCAGCAGCATCAGCCCCGCATGGCGCAGCCCCACCGCCTGCGGCACGGCGGCCGGCCAGGGCCCGCGCAACAGCATCCAGAGCAGCGGCAGATTGCCCATCCAGAGCGCCGCCCCGGCCTCGCGCAGCAGGGTGGCCGTGGTCAGGCTGCGGGGGCTGAGCTGGCTGAGCCGCCCGCCGCTGACCGCCAGCACGAGCGCCAGGGCCGCCAGGGCCAGCACGGCGGCGCCAAGGCGGGGCGCCGGCCCCTCGCGCGGGGCCAGCAGCACGACGGCCAGCGCGGCCAGCAGCACGCCCAGCGCCGCGAATTGCCCCCCCAGGAATTGCGCGACGGCCAGCCCTGCCGTGGCCAGCGCCGCCAGGCGGAGGAATATCTGGGTGCGCGCCATGAGCCGCGCCGCCTGATCGGGCGGGAGGCGGCGCGCCAGGGGGCTGGAGACGGTCAGCAGGAAGGCGGCCCCGCCCAGCAGGGCGCTGCGCGCGGCCAGCGCGCTCGCCTCCAGCAGGGCAGGGGCGAGGCCTCCCTCCATCAGGCCGGTTTGGGCGCGCGCATGAAGCGCCGCGCCAGGCGGACCAGCCACGGCATGGTGGTGGGGCGCAGCAGGCGCTCGTCATAGCCCAGGAAGCGCCGGTCATTCTCGGCCAGGCACATGTCCATGATCTCGGCCATGGAATACTCCTTCGCCGCCACGGCCTTGCTGCCGGTGACGGTGAAGTTGTTGTCCTGCACCTGCGTCTTGCCATCGCCATCCACCTGCTTGGCAAGGCCCATGCGCTCCCAGCCGAGGAAGACCCAGACGGCCCAGACCCGCAGCTCGAACCAGGGGCGGCGCCAGATCGGCATGGTGGCGCGGTGCCAGGCCAGCCAATTGGCGAAGAGCAGGATGTGGCGGCATTCCTCCTGCATCACCGGCTCGAAGGTCTCGATCAGTTCCTCGGGGAAAAAGCCGGATTGGCGGGCCATTTCGAACAGGCCGAAGGCGAAGAAGCTGTCCACGCATTCGCTGAAGCCGGTGACCATATAGGCCCATTCCGTATCCTTGGGCTTCACGTATTCGGGCTCCGGCGCAAGCGGGATGCCATAGGCCTCGACCAGCTTGGAGAGGACCTCCTTGTGGCGGTTCTCCTCCCAGCCATTGCGCGCGATGGTCTCGCGCAGCTCGGGGTCGGTCAGGGTCTCGGCATAGGCGGACATGCGCAGCCGGGCCTTCCCCTCGGTCTGCACCGCGATGTCCCAGATGGGGAGCGAGACGATGCGGTGCAGCGCCTCGGGCTCCAGCTTGGGCCAGGCGATGACGCTCGGCTTGTAGGGGTTGAAGGTCTCCGCGAACATCGCGCACATGGCGGCCTTGTGCTCGGGCGAGCCCGGGCGCAGGCGGCCCGGATGCGGATAGCGCCAGTGGCGCGCGCGGGAATCGGCGGCGGCCACGGTTCCGGCATCGGGCAGGCGGCCGGCCAGATTGTCGTCCAGGCTGCCGGACAGCCGGGCTTCGAGCTCGTTCAGGCTGTGGCTGGTGGCGCTGTGGCTCAAGGGGGCGAGGCTCCGGGTTGGGCGCTGTGTCGGATGGATTAGGCGCGTGGGCGGCGGCGGGCAAGGATTGGCCGCCGCAAGTCCAGATGTTACCCCGCATCCGCGCCGCAACCCCTTGCAACCGCAATGCCTTCGCAGTGCCGCATTCCCCGTGCTAGAGGCTCGGGCTTGCAGCACTCCGGAGTGGATTCGGCATGGGTATTCCTTTGGCACAGCAGGCGAAGGTTGCGGCCTATGTCGTCAAGCAGCAGCTGGCCGGCCGCAAGCGCTTCCCGCTGGTCCTGATGCTGGAGCCCTTGTTCCGCTGCAACCTGGCCTGCGCCGGCTGCGGCAAGATCGACTACCCGGACGAAATCCTGAACAAGCGCCTCTCAGTGGCCGAATGCCTGGAGGCCTCGCTCGAATGCGGCGCGCCGGTGGTGGCGATCGCGGGGGGCGAGCCGCTGCTGCACAAGGAAATGCCGCAGATCGTCGAGGGGCTGCTGGCCCAGGGGCGCATCGTCATCCTCTGCACCAATGCGCTGCTGCTGGAAAAGCGCATGGAGGCCTATAAGCCGCACCCGCGCTTCATCTGGGACATCCATCTGGATGGCGACAAGGCGCAGCATGACTGGGCCGTGAGCCAGGAGGGCGTCTATGAGCGCGCCGTCGCGGCGCTGAAGAAGGTGCGCGCGGCGGGCTTCCGCACCGCCATCAACTGCACCCTCTTCAACAACGCCGATGCCGAGCGCACGGCGAAATTCTTCGATGACGTCACGGCGATGGGCGTGGACAACATCATGCTCTCGCCCGGCTATGCCTATGAGCGCGCGCCGGACCAGAAGCATTTCCTGAACCGCCAGGCGACGAAGAACCTGTTCCGCGACGTGTTCCGGCACAATGACGGCAAGGGGAAGCCGAAGTGGCGCATGGGCAACAGCCCGCTCTTCCTGGATTTCCTGGCCGGCAACCAGAGCTACCACTGCACGCCCTGGGGCAATCCGACGCGCAATGTCTTCGGCTGGCAGCGCCCCTGCTACCTGCTGGGCGAGGGCTATGCGAAAACCTTCACCGAGCTGATGGAAACCACCGACTGGGACAAGTACGGCGTCGGCAATTACGAGAAATGCGCCGATTGCATGGTGCATTCCGGCTTCGAGGCGACTGCCGCGCTGGATGCCATCAAGCGCCCCTGGAAGGCCGTCACCGCCCAGCTGCGCGGGCCCCGCACGGAAGGCCCGATGGCGCCGGAGATCGACCTCTCGAAGCAGCGCCCGGCGGAATACGTCTTTTCCGCCCATGTGCAGAAGGCGATGGGCGAGATGGCTCATGAAGCCCCGCGCAAGGGCGCGAAGCATGGGGATACGGCCAAGCCTGTGGCTGCCGCCGAGTAAACAAAAAGGGCCTCCGGCGGCCGGGGCCGCGGGCGCCGGACCCCATTTGTAAAGGGGTCTGGGGCCTGAGGCCCCAGCCGCCGGAGGCTTTTTTTCTGCCGCTTGCCGCATGCCGCCACCCGGCGCACGCTCCCCCCTCCATCCCCGGAGAGGACGCCATGCTCGCCTGCCAGCGCGATGAATTCGATATCCCGCGCGATGTCGCCTATCTCAACGCCGCCTCCTGGAGCCCGCTGCCGCGCGCCGTGCAGGCGGCCGGCCAGGCCGGCATCGCGCTGAAGGCGCGGCCCTGGGGCATCACCGCCGAGCATATCGCCGGGCAATGCGCCCGCGCCCGCGCCGCCGCCGCCCGCCTGATCAACGCGGCACCCGAGGATGTGGCGCTGATCCCCTCCATCTCCTACGGCGTGGCGGTGGCCGGGCGCATCCTGCCGATCCCCCGGGGCAGCCGGGTGCTGGTGTTGGGGGATGACCATTCCTCGCCCGTGCTGGAATGGCTGCAGCATGCGCCTGACGGGGGCTACAGCGTGGAAACCGTGGCGCGCCCCGCGGATGGCGACTGGACGGCCGCCCTGCTGGCCGCCATCAGGCGGCCCGGTGCGGAGCCGCTGGCGCTGATCTCCATCTCCTCCGTGCATTGGGCGGATGGCGGCCTCGTGGACCTGGCCGCCGTCGCCGCGGCGCAGCGCCAGGCCGGCGCCATGCTGTTGGTGGATGCGACGCATCACGCCGGCGTGCTGGCCCTGGATGTCCAGGCGCTGGACCCGGATGTGCTGATCTTCCCCACCTACAAGTGGGTTCTCGGCCCCTATGGCCGCGCCTTCCTCTACATCGCGAAGCGCTGGCAGGGCGGCGTGCCGCTGGAGCAGACCGGTTCCGCCCGACGCCGCGTCTCCTCCGAGGCCACGCCCTACATGGCCGATCTCGGCTTCACCGAAGGCGCCAAGCGCTTCGATATGGGCGAGCGCGACCATCTGATGGGGCTGCAGATGGCGACGGCGGGGATGGAGCTCATGGCCGAATGGGGCCAAGCCGCGATCACCGCGCGGCTCGCTTGGCTGACCGGGCTGCTGGCCGAGGGCCTCGCCGGAACGGGGGTGGAAATCCCCCCCAGCCCCCTGCGCGCGCCGCATGTGCTGAGCCTGGGCTTCCCCGGCGGCATGCGCCCAGGGCTGATCGAGGCGCTGGCCGAGCGCCAGGTGCATGTGGCGCCGCGACTCGGGCGGATGCGGATCAGCCCGCATGTCTACAATGATGAGGCGGATGTGGCGGCTTTTGTTGCCGCCTTCCGGGCCTTGGCCTGAGCGGGCGCCATTGAGGGGCGCTGCCCCTCAAGCCCCCCGGCAAGAACCTGAAGGTTCTTGCATCTCCGGGAACAGGATTGAGGGGCGGCGCCCCTCAACGCCTCACTTCGCCGTCTTGGCGCGCTCCACGGCTTCCAGGATCAGCTTATGCGCCTCGGCCGCATTGCCCCAGCCGATGATCTTCACCCACTTGCCGGGCTCCAGATCCTTGTAGTGCTCGAAGAAGTGGCGGATCTGGTCGAGCGTGATCTGCGGCAGGTCCGTCACCTCATGCACATTCACATAGCGCTTGGTGAGCTTGGGCGAGGGGACGGCGATGATCTTCTCATCATGCCCGCCGTCATCCTCCATCTTCAGCACGCCCACGGGGCGGACGTTGATGACCGCACCCGGCGCGATGGGGCGGGTGTTGGCCACCAGCACGTCGATCGGGTCGCCATCGTCGGAGAGGGTGTGCGGCACGAAGCCGTAATTGCCGGGATAGCGCATCGGCGTGTGCAGGAAGCGGTCCACGAACAGCGTCCCGGCCTCCTTGTTCATCTCGTATTTGATGGGTTCGCCGCCGATGCCCACCTCGATGATCACGTTCAGGTCATGCGGCGGATTCTTGCCGATGGGGATCGCGTCGAGGTTCATCAGGGGCTCCAAGGGCCAGGGGATGGAAACAAGCCGCCCTCAAACCACAAAAACCGGGCGGAAGCGAGGGGTGCATCGGTTGCATACCTGATCCGACGCGGCCTAGGCTCTCCTCCAATGGCGGTCGTCAAGCAGCCGCCGGATCGGGAAGAGAGGAAAGAGATACGTGATCACTGTGACCCTGTTGCTGGTCATCCTGCTGGGGGCGACATCACTCGCCTATGGCTGGATCACGACCAAGGAAATCATGGCCAAGCCGGCCGGCAATGCGCGCATGCAGGAAATCGCGCAGGCCATCCAGGAAGGCGCCTCGGCCTATCTCAAGCGGCAATACATCACCATCGGCGCCGTGGGCATCGTGCTCTTCGCCTTTGTGTGGATCTTTCTGGGCGCCACCGTCGCGGTCGGCTTCCTGGTGGGCGCCGTGCTCTCCGGCCTGGCCGGCTTCATCGGCATGAACGTCTCGGTCCGCGCCAATGTGCGCACGGCCGAGGCAAGCCGGCAGGGCCTGGCCGCGGGCCTCGACCTCGCCTTCAAGTCGGGCGCCATCACGGGCATGCTGGTGGCGGGCCTCGCGCTGCTGGGCGTCGCCGTCTATTTCTTCGTGCTGGTCATCTTCATGGGCCACGCCATCAACTCGCGCACCGTGATCGACAGCCTGGTGGCGCTGGGCTTCGGCGCCTCGCTCATCTCGATCTTCGCACGCCTCGGCGGCGGCATCTTCACCAAGGGTGCGGATGTGGGCGGCGACATGGTGGGCAAGGTGGAAGCCGGCATCCCCGAGGATGACCCCCGCAACCCCGCCACCATCGCCGACAATGTCGGTGACAATGTGGGCGACTGCGCCGGCATGGCGGCGGACCTCTTCGAGACCTATGCCGTGACGGCGGTGGCCACCATGGTGCTGGCCGCCATCAGCTTCGGCGATATCGGCCGGACCTCGGGCATGCTCTTCCCGCTGGCGATCGGCGCGGTCTGCGTCATCACCTCCATCGTCGGCACCTATTACGTGAAGCTGCCGGCCAACCAGTCCATCATGGGCGCGATGTATCGCGGCCTGATGGTGACGGGCGCGCTGAGCCTCGCGGTGCTGCTGCCGCTCTCCTTCATCTTCTTCGGCTTCGGCAGCACCACAGCGGGGGGCCATACCTTCGGCGCCTTCAGCCTCTGGCTTTGCGGCGCGGTCGGCCTGGGTGTCACGGCGGCGATCGTGATGATCACCGAATACTACACGGGCACGAATTTCCGGCCCGTGAAGTCCATCGCCGAAGCCTCGCAGACCGGCCATGGCACGAATGTGATCCGCGGCCTCGCCGTCAGCATGGAAAGCACGGCGATTCCGGCCATCATCATCATCGCGGGCGTGATCTGCGCGCATAGCCTGGCCGGCCTTTATGGCATCGCCATCGCGACGACGACGATGCTGGCGCTGGCCGGCATGATCGTGGCGCTCGACGCCTTCGGCCCGGTGACGGACAATGCCGGCGGCATCGCGGAAATGGCGGGCCTGCCGCCGGAAACCCGCGTGACGACGGATGCGCTGGACGCGGTGGGCAACACCACCAAGGCGGTCACCAAGGGCTATGCCATCGGTTCGGCGGGCTTGGGCGCGCTGGTGCTTTTCGCGGCCTATACCCAGGACCTCAACTACTTCATCGCCAACCCGGCCACCTACCCCTACTTCGCGGGCCTGGGCGCGATCGACTTCTCGCTGGCCAATCCCTACGTCGTGGTCGGGCTGCTGTTTGGCGGCCTGCTGCCCTACCTTTTCGGCGGCATGAGCATGACGGCGGTGGGCCGCGCGGCGCAGTCGGTGGTGGAGGAAGTCCGCCGGCAATTCAAGGAGAAGCCGGGCATCATGGCCGGCACCGAGAAGCCGGACTACGCCCGCGCCGTGGACATGCTGACCAAGGCGGCGATCAAGGAGATGATCATCCCCTCGCTGCTGCCGGTGCTGAGCCCGATCATCTGGTTCTTCCTGATCGCGGCCATCGCGGGCAAGGGCGCGGCGTTTGCGGCGCTCGGCGCCATGCTGCTGGGCGTGATCGTGACCGGCTTCTTCGTCGCCGTCTCCATGACCACCGGTGGTGGCGCCTGGGACAATGCGAAGAAGTACATCGAGGAAGGCCATTACGGCGGCAAGGGCAGCGAAGCCCACAAGGCCGCCGTGACGGGCGACACCGTGGGTGACCCGTACAAGGACACATCCGGCCCCGCGGTGAACCCGATGATCAAGATCACCAACATCGTGGCGCTGCTGCTGCTGGCGATCCTGGCGGCTTGAGGCTTTCCCCATGAAAACGCCGAAGAGGCGTTTTCATGGGGGCCCCGGGTTGTTTCTGGTTCCTGGAGGTTTGGTTCTTCCTTCGGTGGCAAAGCCACCGAAGGGTTCCAGGGAGCGGAAGGGCCGGGGAGCCCACAAACGAAACGGCCGGCGGGTCACTCCGCCGGCCGTTTTGCTGTTCATTTTCAATGATCCGCCCCCTGGTGCCCTCCGGTGGCTTTGCCACCGGAGGATGAGCCAGCGCCCAGGACTAGGCACCAACCCGGGGAGTTAGCGGAGGACGATCTCAACGCGGCGGTTTTGCGGCTCCCGCACGCCCATGGCGGTGGCCACCAGCGGCCGCTCAAAGCCGAAGCCCTGCACCGTGATGTCGCCGCGCGCGATGCCCTGGCGCACCAGCTCGGCCGCCACCGCCTCACCCCGGCGCACCGAGAGGCGCTGGTTATAGACTGCCGTGCCCGTGCGATCCGCATGGCCCGAAACCTCGATGCGCGTCGAAGCCACGGTCCGCGCGTTGCGGGCCGCATCGCCGATGATCTGGCGGGCGCGGTCGGTCAGGTCGGCGCGGTCCCAGTCGAAGAACACCAGATAGGTGCGCGCCGGGGCCGGGGCGGCCGCGACGGGCGCTGGCGGAACCGGCGCGGGCGCCTGGCCGAAGGCATAGCGCACGCCCAGCAGCACGGAATGGTTGTTGTTGGAGCTGCGCAGCGTCCCACCGCCCACGTTCTGGCCATTGGCCGTGTTGAAGGCGCGCGTGTTCACATCCGTCGGCTGCGTGCCGAGGTAGCGATACTCCGTCGTGACCGCGAGGCCGGGGACGGAGGCGATCGGGAAGGCCGCGCCGCCGATGGCCTGGTAGGCGAAGGCGCCGTCAATATCGCTGGAGCGCAGCGAAAGCCCACCGGGCGCCGAGACCGAGAGCCCCTGCATGTCGCGCCACACATAGCCCACGCCACCGCCGATATAGGGCAACATCCAGGCCACACCCGGAATGCGGAAGTCATAGAGCGCATTGGCCATGGCGCCGTAGCTGCGCTGCATGCCGCCGGCCGTGTTGGTGAAGCCCGCCCCGCGGAAGCCGCCCACCTTGTCAATGTCGTTCTGGCGGAAATTGCCCTCCGCCTCGATGCGGAAGCCACTGCCGAAGCCGTAGCCGATCGAGACGACGCCCGCGAAGCCGGCATCGAAGATCGCATGGCCCCGGCCCGCGACGCCGCGCGCCGCCAGATTGGCGGCCAGGCTGTTGTTGCTGTTGAGGGTGCTGTTCTCCAGGAAATTCGCACCGGCGCCGGCGCCGATGTAAAGGCCGGTGACGGTCTGCTGCGGGGCCAGGCGGAAATTGTCGAACATTCCGGTCGGCTGCGCGCTGGCGGCCATGGGCAGGGCCAGCACGGCGGCGCCCAGCATCAGGCGGGTCTTGAAACGGGTCATCTTCTCTCTCCGGGCATATATCGCCATGAGCGTTCCAACCCGGGGCGGCGGCGCCGGTTGCGCGCCGCAGCAAAACTCTTCGACAGGGTTGCAGCGAAGCCACGGATGCCCCTTCTATCCACACATGGCGCGTCTTCTTCTTCTCCTGGCCCTTTGGCTTGCCCCGCTGGCCGTGCAGGCGAGCGAATCCGCGCCGGTCACCTCACCCCGCGCCACCGTGACCCTGCTGGCGGATCGCAGCGCCATCGCCCCGGGCGAGCCCTTCCGGCTGATGCTGCACCAGGCCCTGGCGCCGGGCTGGCACACCTATTGGCGCAATGCGGGCGATGCCGGCGCGCCGCCCGAGATCACCCTGGAATGGCCACAAGAGGGCTGGCAGGCCGGCGAGCTGCAATTCCCCGCCCCCAGCCGCATCCCCTTCGGCCCCCTGATGAATTTCGGCTACAAGGGTGAGGCCGCCTTCCTGCTGACCGTCACCCCGCCCGCGAGCCTGCGCCCGGGCGATTATTTGACCCTCACCGCCGATGCCACCTGGCTGGTCTGCGCCGATATCTGCATCCCCGAGGAAGGTCGCTTCACCATCGGCCTGGATGTGGCGGCGCGGGCCACCCCGGCCCATGCCGCGCGCTTCATGGCGGCCGAGGCGGCGCTGCCCCGCGCCGCCCCCTTCGAGGCGCGCTTTGCTTTCGCTGGCCCCCAGGGGCGGCTGACCCTCGGCAGCCCGAGCTTCTCCGCCGCTGCGGTGCGCGAGGCAAGCTTCTTCCCCGATGATTCCGGCGTGATGGACCATGCGGCCCCGCAGCGCCTCGCGGTGCGGGACGGCGAGCTCAGCCTGGACCTCGCGCGCGGCCCATCAGAGCCGCCCGCCCGCCTGACCGGCGTGCTGACCCTGACGGACGCCGCGGGCGTGCGCGGCGCCTATCTGGTGGATGCGGCCCCGGGCGGGCCCTTGCCCGCCAGCCCCTTGCCGCTCTGGCAGATCCTGCTCTTCGCGGCGCTGGGCGGGTTGATCCTGAACCTGATGCCCTGCGTGTTTCCGGTGCTGGCCATGAAGGCCATGGCCATGGCGCAGCTGGGCGGCGCCGCGCGCGGCGCCATCCGGGCCGAGGCGGCGAGCTATACGGCGGGCGTGGTGCTGGCCTTCCTCGCCGTGGGTGGGCTGATGCTGGGGCTTCGGGCCGCGGGAGCCGGCGCGGGCTGGGGCTTCCAATTCACCTATCCGGCCTTCGTCGCCGGCATGGCCTGGCTGATGCTGGCCGTCGGGCTGAACCTCTCCGGCGTCTTCCAGATCGGCGGGGCCATCGGCGCGGGGCAGGGGCTGACGGGGCAGGGCGGCCATGCGGGCAGCTTCTTCACCGGCGTTCTGGCCGTGGTGGTCGCCACCCCCTGCACGGCGCCCTTCATGGCGACGGCGATCGGCGCGGCCCTGGTGCTGCCACCCACCGCAACCCTCGCCGTCTTCGGCGCGATGGGTCTGGGCCTGGCACTGCCTTACGCCTTGCTTGGCCTCTTCCCCGCCGCTGGCCGCTTCCTGCCCCGCCCCGGCGCCTGGATGGAGCGGCTGCGCCAATTTCTCGCCTTCCCCATGTATGGCGCCGCCGCCTGGCTGGTCTGGGTGCTGGCGCAGCAATCCGGCCCCGATGGCGTGCTGGCGGCGCTGGTGGGGGCGGTGCTGATCGCGCTTGCCGCCTGGGCCTGGGGTATCGCGCAGCAATCCGGCCGCACGCCGCGCCGCCTGGGCGAGGCGCTGGCGCTGGCCGCCATCATGGCCGCGCTGGCCCTGCTGCCCATGCTCGGCACGGCGCCCCCGGCTTCGGCCGCCATCGCCCAGGGCGAGGCCTGGTCCGCCCCGCGCCTTGCCGAGTTGCGGGCCGAAGGCAAGCCGGTCTTCGTCAACCTCACCGCCGCCTGGTGCATCTCCTGCAAGGTGAATGAGCGCGTCGCCATCCACACGGAGGCGGTGCAATCCGCCTTTGCGGCGGCGGGCGTGGCGCAGCTGACGGGCGATTGGACGCGGGGCGATGCCGCCATCACCGCGTTGCTGCGGGCGCATGGGCGGGATGGCGTGCCGCTTTACCTGCTGTATCCGGCCGGCCAGGGCGCGCCCGCGATCCTGCCGCAAATCCTGACCGAGGGCATTCTGCTCAGCGCCTTGCGAGCCTCAGCGCCGGCCCAATAGCCCGCCGATTCCACTGCCCAGGCCGCGAAACACTTCCTGCACCGGGGCCTGCAATTCGCGCGGCACCAGGGGGATGATGGGAGCGGCAGCGGCAGGTTCCCGCCCGGCCTGGCCCAGCCGGGCCTGACGGAGTTGCGCGGGGCAATCGGCATCGCCCGAATCCCGCCGCAGCCATTCCACCGTGCTGCTCCGCCAGAGGCGATTCGCCACCGTATCCCCCACCACCTGTGCCAGCGCCTGGGCGGGCTCCACCCCCACGCGGGGCGCGGCCAGCGTGCCGCCCACGCCCACCGGCGCGCGCATGGTGGCGCCGAAGACCCGCAGATCCGGCCGCAAATGCGCCGCCAGCGTCTCGTTGCGGAGGTTGATGGCCAGGCTGCCGGTGATCCGCCCCGCCGAGCTTTCCAGCAGCAGCGCCTCGCTTTGCAGCAGGCCCTCCTCGGCGGCGAAGCTGAGGGCGAAGCAGCGCAGCGTGACCCCGTCCGGTGGCGCACGGCCCATCAGCAGGATGCGCGTCAGATCCGGCCCGATCCGCAGCATCCCGGCATGGGAGAGCCGCCCCTCCACCATGGCGAGGCCGGCAGCGCCGCTCACGCTGGCCGCCAGCGCCCGCGTCGTCGCCCCGCGCGCCGTGAGGTCAAGCGCCACCTCCACCGGCCCCTGCACGCCGATGCCCGCCCCCAATTCGCGCCGGATCGCCGCCACATCCAGCCCGTTGCCGCCGGATCGCAGCGCGAGGCTCGCCCGGGGCGGCTCGCTCGCCACGTCCCAGCCGATGCGGCCGGTGAGCGGCCCGCCCGGGCTGGTCACCGAAACATCCGTCAGGTTCAGCCGGCCGGCGGCCAGCGTGGCGCGCATCCGCAGCGCGCGCCAGTTCAGCCCGGCGGCGGCCAGACGATCGGCCTGAAGATCCAGCGTGGCGTCAAAGCCGCGCAGCGCGGCCACGGGCAGCGCGATGTCCGGGATCACGCGGTTGGTCGCCGCGGCGCGCGGCGCGGGGCCGGGCGGCGAGAGCGCCTCCAGATCCAGCGTGGCGAAGCGGATCTGGCCGGAAAGGTTGGGCCGCCCGGCCCAGTTCAGCTCCAGCGCGCCGGTGGCAGTGATCCCGCGCGCATGGAGCCGCGCGGCCTGCCATTGCAGCCCCGCCGCGCCCCGGCGCGACAGCCGGCCCTGCGCTTCCACATCGCGCCAGGCAGGCAGTTCCAGCCCGAGCAGCGGCCCGAGTGGCGCCAGATTGGGGGCGGTCAACGTCACCTCGAAGGGCGCCGCGCCCAGCGGGTTGCTCCAGGTGAAGGCGCCGGTCGCGTTGAGCCGCGCCGGCCCGGCCGAGAGCCGCGCCGTGACCGGCATGGGCGCGCGCGCGCTGAAGGCCTGGCGCGGGCTGGGCAGGGTGAGGTTCAGCGTGGCGCGCTGGCCGCCGCGCTGGCCTTCGCCCATGAAGTGCATGGGCTGGTCCAGGGCGGCGGCGCTCAGCTCGGCGCGGGTGAGGCGCAGGCTGGGCCAGGGCTCGGAGGCGCCGCTGCGGATGCGCAATTCGCTCAGGGCGCCGTTCGGCCCCAGCCGCGCCGTGCCGCTGAGCGGACCCAGCGGCGGCAGCCGCGCATCCAGCTGGAGCAGCGCCATCAGCCGCTCGGGCGAGGCCACCTCGGCCGAAAGCGCCAGGGCCCAGCCGGGATCGCTCAGCCGCCAGCCCAGCTGCCCCTCGGCGCCCAGCCGGAAGCCGGTGCCGGTGAGGCTGGCGCTCACCGGTCCGCGCGGGCGAAGCTGGGCTTCCAGCTGCACCACCTCCTCCCGCAGGCGCAGGCGGCCCTTCAACTGGCGGGTCTCGCCATCGGCCAGGCGGCGCAAATCCAGCGCTTCAATGCCCAGGGGCCCTGGCAGGCCATCCGGCAGATGCAGGCGCGAGGCTTCGATCCGGATCGGGGGCAGCGGCATGGCCTGGCCCGGGCTGCCCGGCGCGGCGCCACCAAAGGACCAGTTGGGCTGGCCATCGGCGTCCCGCTCCAGCCAGATTTCGGCATCCACCAGGCGCAGGTCGCGGATCTCGACGCGGCCATCAAGCAAGGGCCGCAGCGCGACCAGCACCTCCAGCCGGCCGATCCGCGCGAAATCCGGCTGGGCGCTGCCCGCCACATTGGCCACCCGCGCCTCCAGCAGGGTGATGCGCGGCGGCAGGCTGAGGCTGAGCGTGATGCGCCCGAGCGTGACCTCGCGCCCGGTGGCACGTTCCAGCGCGGCGTCGAGCTGGCTGTTCAGCAGGCCACGCTCCAGCGCGGCCTGCAGCGCCAGCGGCGAAGCCAGCAGCAGAAGCACGAGGCCGGCGAGGCCCCCGAACAGCAGCCGCTTCATGGCGCGGCCCAGGCCATGGCGAGGCCGAGCGTCACGCCGATGCCGAGCAGGGCGAGGCCGGCGCTCGGCCAGGCGCGCAGCGTGGCCTCGATGGCGCTGGCGCGCTCGGCCAGGGGGGGCGCGATGCGGGCGGCGCCGCGCTCGGCGAAGACCAGGAGGTCCCCCTCGGGCGGTTGCGGCAGGTGGGCACCCCAGCGGCGCAGCGCGAGGAAGAGCAGCGCGCCCAGCAGCACGGGCCAAAGCGCGGGCCAGAGCTTCACCGCGCCAGGGTAGAGCATCCAGGGCAGGAGCAGCGCCGCCGCGACCATGACGGCGAAGGGCAGGACGAGGCTGCGCCCGGCGCGCGCCTCGGCGGAAGCGGCGAGGCCGGCGCGCAGCCGGGCGGCGAAATGCAGCATGAGCATGGTGGTCCCGGCGGCGGAGAAGGCGGCCAGCCAGCCCAGCCAGCCATCGCCCAATTGCCCCTTGGTCGCTTCCTTGGCCAGGGCGCCGCCGGTGAAGGGCAAACCACCGAAGCTCAGCACCAGCAGCAGCACGGGCGCCATCACCCACCAGAGCCGCCGCTCTCCCGTGGCATAGGCGACGCCCACGCCGAGAAACAGCGCGCCCTTGGCCAGCACGTGATGCGAGGCGTAGTGCGCGGCGCTCAGCGGCGTGGAGGCATCGCCCGCCGCCAGCCCGAAGCCGAGCGCGGCCATGACCACCCCCATCTGGCTCACGCTGGAATAGGCCAGGATGGTCTTGGGGTTGGACTGCGTGATGCCGAGCGCCACCCCATAGAAGGCCGTCAGGAAGCCGAGAACGCCCAGAATCTCGCCCCAGGCGGCGATGCTGCCGTCAAAGGGCAGGAAGCGGATCAGCCCGATGATGCCGGCCTTGATGATGGCGCCGCTCAGCACCGCCGAGGCCGGCATGGGTGCCGCCGGATGCGCCAGCGGCAGCCAGACATGCAGCGGCACAAGCCCGGCCTTCAGCCCGAAGCCCAGGATCAACAGCAGGATGGTGGCATCCCGCACGGGCGAGGTGGGCAGCGCCGCCACGGCATCGCTGATGGCAAGGCTCTGCCCCGGGATATTCACCGCCAGCAGGGCAAAGGCGAAGAGCAGGAACACCTCGCCCAGCACGGCCAGTGCCAGGTAGATGGCGCCCGCGCGGCGCGCGCGGTCCGTCGCGTCATGCACCACAAGCCCATAGGCGGCGAGGCTGACCAGGGCGAAGGTGAAGTAGAAGGTGACCAGATCACCCGCGATGAAGACGCCGAGACTCCCCGAGAGGGTCAGCAGCCACCAGCCGGCGAAGCGCGCGGCCCCCGGCTTGCTGCCCAGATAGGCCCGGGCATAGGCGCCGGCGGCCGACCAGAGCAGCGCCGCCACACCGAGCAGCACGGCGGAGGGCGCCTCCAGCGTCAGGGTCAGGCGCAGCCAATCGGCATAGATCACGAGCGGCGGTTGGCCGCTGGCCAGCAGGGCGGCGGCGAGGCCGGGCCAGGGGGCATAGACCAGCAGGCCGGGCAGGCGCGCGCGGCCGCGCGGCGTCATTTCGCTGGCCAGCATCCCGAGCGGCACGAGGATGGTCGCCAGCAGGAGGAGATGGGCGATCATCGGCCGATCAGCACCAGGCCGAAGGCGCCCAGCGGCAAGAGGCCCAGCAGGACGGAGATGATGGCGAGGCCGAGGGCCACGCGCTCCTGCGCCACACCCACCGGGGCCATGGGAAAGATGGGCGCGGCGCGGGCCTGCATCGCGGCACTCAGCACGCGGAAGACATAGCCGCCGGTCAGCAGCCCGCCCGCCACGATGACCAGCGCCCACCACCATTGCCCGGAATCCAGCGCGGCCTGGAGCAGCAGCCACTTCGCGGTGAAGCCGCCACTGGGCGGGATGCCCATGAGGGAGAGCCCGGCGAGGCCGAAGGCCAGCACGGAAAGCGGCGCGATGCGTGCGGCGCCCTGCAATTCGGCGATGCGGTCATGCCCCAGGGCGCGGGCGATGACGCCGGCCGCCAGGAACATCGCCGCCTTGGCGAAGGCGTGGCTGATGGCCTGCAGCGCGCCCCCGGTCCAGGCGCCGGCCGCGATGTTGGCCGCGCTGCCCGCCACCAGCGGGAACATCAGAAACAGGTAGCCGATCTGCGCCACCGTCGAATAGGCGACCAGCAGCTTCAGCCGCGCCTGGCGCAGCGCGACCAGGCTGCCGAACAGGATCGCCGCCGCGCCCAGCAAGGCCAGGATCGGGGCCACGGCCAGCAGCAGCGCCGCTGGCATCACCCAGAACCAGAGCCGCAGCAGCAGCAGATAGGAGGCCTTGACCACCAACCCGGAGAGCAGCGCGCTGGCCGCCGGCGGCGCCCCGGCATGGGCCGCAGGCAGCCAGAGATGCAGCGGAAACAGCGCCATCTTGCCCAGCAATCCCACCGTCATCAGCGAGGCCGCGACGATGGTGGGCGCATCGGCCCGCGCCGCGCGGGCGAGCAGCAGGATGTCCAGCGTGCCGTAGGCGCCATAAAGCAGCGCCGTGCCGAGCAGATAGAGCACCGAGCCGATCAGCGCGAAGAGAAGGTAGCGCAGCTCCGCCTTGAACTGCGTCGCCTTGCCGTCGAGGCAGGCCAGCGCCAGCGCGCCGAAGGTCAGCATTTCCAGCGCCACAAACAGGTTGAACAGGTCGCCACCCAGGAAGGCCGCGTTCAGCGCGGCCCAGAGCGCCAGCAGGAAGCACCAGAAGGCCAGCGGCGCCCGCGCCTCGGGCGCGCCCGGCGCGGTGGCGTAGTCGGCCCGGGCGAAAAGGGCGATGGCGGCGATGATCAGCGCCGTGGTGAGCAGCATGGCGGCCGCCAGCCCATCGGCCCGCAGCGCGAGGCCGAGCGGCGGCGCCCAGCCGCCCAGGAAGGCCACGACGGGCGCGCGGGCATGCAGCACGCCCGCCAGCAGCACGAGCGCCATGGCGAGGCCCACGGGCAGCAGCCAGATCGTGATCCGCTCCGGCGCGCGGCCGCCCTGGGCGAAGGCCAGCAACAGGCCGGTGACCGGCACCACCAGCATCAGCACCAACAGGAATCCGCCCGGCGTGGCTTCCATCAGGGCGGGGTCTTGTCTTCGGCGATGGTCGCGGCGCCGGTGATCTGGAAGAGGCGCAGCACGAGCACCAGCGCCAGCGCGGTCGCCGCGAAGGCCACCACCAGCCCGGTGATGACCAGCGCCTGCGGCACCGGATCCACCGCCTCGCCCCGCCGCGACACCACGCCGAAGAGCAGGAACACGCCGCCGCCCAGCAGGTTGAAGGCGAGGATCTTCCGCAGCAGCGCCGGCTGGGTCACCAGCCCGTAGAGCCCAAGCGCCACCAGCGCGCATGCGGTGAGAGCGAAGATCATGCCGCGCGCTCCGGCGGGCCCGCCACCATCAGCACCAGCGCTGCGGCGACCGAGAGCGTCATCGCCGCCTCGATCACCAGGATCAACGGCTTGGCGAAGCCGGGCGGGTAGGCGAGGAAGCCATCGGCGATGACGAAACCGAGAAGCCCCACGCCGATGAAGGCGAGCGGCCCCGCCACCACCGCCCAGCGCAACCCGCGCGAGGCCACGGGTGGCAGCCGCCAGAGCCCCGCCACCCAGGCGAGAATGCCCATCGCCGCCAGGATGGTGCCGCCCTGGAATTTCCCGCCCGGTGCATCGGCGCCGACCCATGCGATGTAGATGCCCACCACGATGCCGATGGGCGGCAGCACCCGTGCCAGCAGCGAGAGCGGTCCACTGGACTGCACCGGAAACATCGGCCCGGGCACGGCCCCCCAGCGGCGGTCCGGTGCCATCGTCCAGATCGCCAGCACGGCGAAGACCAGCACCACCGCCTCCAGCAGCGTGTCCAGCGCGCGATAGGCCATCAGCACGCCGGTGATGGGGTTCCCCACACCCAGCGCCGGCAAGTGCCGCGCGGCCTCCGCCGCCAGGCTCGGCGCCGGATCGGGCAGGTTCAGCACCGCGACCGCCAGGGCCAGGCCGACCAGGCCGCAGAGAATGGCCGCCGCGATCCGCTGCTTCGGGCTGGGCGTGGCCGCGTCAATCTCGGCCTTGCCGCCGCGCAGCCGCACCACGGCAAACAGCAGGATGACGCCCGTGGCGCCCGCGCCCAGCGCCGCCTCGGTCAAGGCCACATCCACGGCACCCAGCCGCACCCAGACCAGCGCGAGCAGCAGCCCATAGGCCACGAAGCCGATTACCGCCGGGAAATTGCCGCGCACGGCGAGCGTCCAGACCGCGACGCCGATCACGGCCAGCCCGAGGATCAGGTCCAGCGCCAGGCTCACCGTGGCGGCTCCGAACGGCGGATGCGCTCGGCGATGAGCTGCGTCGCCGTGGCGCCGGCCAGCAGCACCAGAAGCCAGACCAGGATGAGCTTGAGCGCCGCCAGCCAGCCGCCCGCCCAGGGCAGCAGGCCGAGCACGATGAGACCCAGGCCCAGGCTATCCGCCTTGGTCAGCGCATGCAGGCGGCTGAGTGGATCCGGGAAGCGCAGCAGCGCCACCGTGCCTGCGATGAAGAACACCACCCCCGCCGCGATGGCGACGCCGCTGAACAGGGTGAGCAACGTGCTCATCGCTCGCCCAGGCCCCGCGCCGCCAGCACGAAGGCGACCGAGGCAAAGGCGCCGAGCAGGGCCAGCACCAGCGCCACGTCCACCACGCCGGCGAGATCCGTGGCGGCGGCCACCAGAAGCAGCGCGCCGATGCCGCCAGAGCAGAGCAGCTGCGCGGCCATCATGCGGTCCGCGGCACCGGGGCCGCGCAGGGCGCGGTAAAGGCCGGCGAGGGCGGCGAGGAGGATCAGGGCGGCGGCGAGGAGGAGGAGCGTGGTCATCCGAGGGGCTCCGCCCCTCGGGCTCCCCGGCAGGAAACTTGAGTTTCCTGCACCTTCATCTGTTGTCGGAGATGCAAGAACCTGAGGTTCTTGCTGGGGGAGCGCGAGGGGGCAAAGCCCTCTCGCTGGGTTTCAGCCCGCCCGCACATAAAGCGCCTCCGTCGCGGCCAGATCCCGCGCCACCGGCAGCCGCGTGTCCAGCGCATGCACCACCACCGTCCCCTCATCCGTGCCCGCCGGCAAAGCCCCGGGCGCCAGGCTCGCCAGTGCCGTGAAGCCATCGCGCGGCAGGCCTTCCGGCAGGGTGGTGGGGTGAGTGACCAACCCGGGCTGCAAAGGCAGGCGCGGATCAAAGGCGCGGCGGGCAATGTCGGTGCCGGCCAGCATTGTTTGCGCGGCGCTGCGGCCGATCAATTGCAACAGGGCCAGGGGATCGCCCAGCCGCATCGGCCCCGGCATCAGCCGCACGCTGGCCCATGTGGCAAGCCCCGCCGCCAGCAGCCCGAAAACAAGCCCCGAGAGCCCCCCGGCCAGGATCAGCCAGAGGCCGAGGAAGAGCGCGAAGCGGGCCGCGCGCTCCCTGCTCATCGGCGTGCCGGAGCCCGGCCGCCGAAGATCGTCACATAGAGCGTCGGCAGGAAGACCAGCGTGAGCAGGGTGGCCACCATCAGCCCGCCCATGATGGCGAAGGCCATCGGCCCCCAGAACACCGTGGGCGCGATGGGGATGAGGCCGAAGACGGTCGAGATCGCCGTCAGCATCATCGGCCGGAGGCGTGAGGAGGCGGCGCGCACCACCGCATCCCAGACCGTGGCGCCCGCCGCGCGCTCATCCTCGATGGAGATGATCAGGATGATGGCGTTCTTCGCGATCATCCCCAGCAGCGCGAGGATGCCGAGGATGGCGACGAAGCCGAGCGGCCGGCCCGAGGCCAGCAGCATCAGCACCACGCCGATGATGCCGAGAGGCAGCAGCGCCAGCACCATGACCAGGCGCCGGAAGGAGACGAGCTGGAACATCATCAGCGTCAACATGACCACCAGCATCACCGGCACGACCGCAAGCACCGAAGCCTGGGAGAGCGCGCTCTCCTCCGCGATGCCGCCGAGATCCACGCGATAGGGGCGCGGCAGCGTGGCGTTCAGCGCGTCGATCTTCGGCTGCATGATCGCCACCACGGAATCCGGCAGCGTGCCGGCGGTGACATCGGCGCGCACGGTCAGCGTGGGCACGCGGTCCCGCCGCCAGATCATCGGGTATTCCTGCGCGTATTCGAAGCTCGCGAGCTGGCTGAGCGGGACCATCCGCCCGCCGGGCAGCGGGATCTGGATGGAGCGCAGCGTGGTCAAGGAGAGGCGCTCCTCCGCCGTCGCGCGCGCCACCACATTGATCAGGTAGATGTCATCGCGCAGCTGGGTGATGGTGGTGCCGGTGACGGCCGCGTTCAGCACGGCGGCGACGCCGGCGGAACTCAGGCCAAGGCGCCGCGCCTCATCCTGATCCACCACCACGCGCAATTGCCGTGCGGGCTCCATCCAGTCGAAATGCACAAGGCGCGAGCCGCGTGCCTCGGCCATGATGCGCGCCACATCCTGCGCGATTTCCCGCACCTTCTCGATGTCGGGGCCATTCACCCGGTATTGCAGGGGCCAGCCCACGGGTGGGCCCAGCTCCAGCGGATAGACGCGCGCCACCGCGTCGGGGAATTGCTCCGCCATCAGCCGCTCGAGCTTGAGGTGCAGCCGCTCGCGGGCCGGCAGATCCTTCGCGACGACCACGGCCTGGGAGAAGAAGGGCAGCGCCAGCTGCACATTCAGCGGCAGATAGAAGCGGATGGCGCCGCGGCCGATATAGGTGCTCCACCGCTCCACATCGGGGTCATTGGCGAGTGCCGCATCCAGGCGCGTCGCCGCCGCCTCGCTCGCGAAGATCGAGGAATTCTGCGGCAGCGTGATGTCCACCAGCAATTCCGTCCGGTCCGAGGAGGGGAAGAATTGCCGCGGCACGAATTGCATCGCGTAGATGGAGACGGCGAAGATGCCGAGCGTGATGGCGATGGTCACCCAGCGCGCGCGCATGGCGAGGCTGAGCAGCGCGCCATAGGCGCGCAGCACCATGCCGGGCTTTTCCGGCTCGGTCGCGGCGGCCTTCACCGCCGGCACCTTCAGGATCGCCATGCCAAGCAGGGGGGCGAAGAGCACCGCCACGAACCAGGAGACGATGAGCGCGATGCCCACCACCGCGAAGATGGTGAAGGTGTATTCGCCCGCCGAGGATTTCGCGAAGCCGATGGGCAGGAAGCCCGCGATGGTGACGAGGGTGCCGATCAGCATGGGCGCGGCCAGCGCCTTGTAGGCGAAGGTCGCCGCATCGCGCTTCGAATCGCCGGCCGCCAGGCGGCGGATCATCGCGTCGATCGTCGTCATCGCGTCATCCACCAGGAGGGTGAGGGCGATGATCAGCGCGCCCAGCGAGATGCGCTGCAGGTCAATGCCAAACAGCAGCATGACCGGAAAGACGATGGCGAGCGTCAGCGGGATGGAGAGCGCCACCACCGAGCCCGCGCGCACGCCGAGTGCCAGGAAGCTCGCCACCATGATGATGACGATGGCCTGCCAGAGGCTCTCCATGAAATCGCCGATGGCCTCGTCCACGGTGACGGCCTGGTCGGCCACCAGAGTCGCCTCGATGCCGATGGGCAGGTCGGCGCGGATGCGGGTGATGGCGGCCTGGACATTCTGGCCCAGCGCCAGGATGTCGCCCGCCTCGCGCATGGCGATGGCCAGCCCGATGGCGGGTGTGCCATTCACCCGGAACATGGGCTGCGGCGGATCGGCGAAGCCGCGCCGGATGGTGGCGATGTCGGTCAGGCGAAACACCCGCTCGCCGATCACGAAATTCACCGCCAGCAGATCCTGCTCGCTCTCGAAGGAGCCGGAGACGCGCACGGCCAGCCGCTCCTGCCCGGTCTCGATCATGCCGGAGGGGCGGACGATGTTCTGCGCCTGCAAGGCCTGCAGGATGGCGCCGTAATTCAGCCCGAGGCCGGCCAGGCGTTCGGTCGAGAATTCGATGAAGACGCGCTCATCCTGCGCGCCCAGCAGCTCCACCTTGGAGACATCGGGCACCAGCAGCAGGCGGGAGCGCGCATCCTCGACATAGTCGCGCAATTCGCGCTGGGTGAAGCCATCGGCGGTGAAGCCGTAGATGATGCCGAAGGTGTCGCCGAAATCATCATTGAAGAAGGGGCCGACCACGCCCTGCGGCAGGGTGTGGCGGATATCGGCGATGCGTCGTCGCACCTGGTA
>JAIYDS010000310.1 GCA_027487385.1 Acetobacteraceae bacterium
CCATGCACCAGGCGGACGAAGCTCACCACCTGCTCCACATCATAGGCACGGCGCAGGAAGGGCTTGCACATGCAGGGGCCGACCGCGTGCTCGATCTCGCAGGCCTGGGCGTGGAAGCGGGCGCGGGGGAATTTCTCGAAATTCCCGGCATGGTCCCAATGCAGATGCGTGCTGATCACGCTGGTCACGTTCTCGGCCTTCACGCCCAGCGCGGCCAGGCCCTCGGTCGGGCAGCGCAGGAAATCATGGCCGCGCGCGGCGCAGGTGGCCTTGTCGGCGCCGCTGTCGATCAGGATGGCCTGGCCGTCGCGCACCGCGGCCCAGACGAAGAAATCCATCGGCATCGGCCCGTCATGCGCATCGCCGGGCGCGGTCATGAACTGGTCCCGCGCCAGGCGGCGCGGGTTGGTGGCGTAGCGGATGGCATAAAGCTCGTAGGTCATGGCGTTCCCTCGTTTCGGCCATGCTGGACAGTGCGGCGCATGGCGTCCAGCCTGCGGCCAACCGAGGAGGACACACCATGCGCATGAAGGCCGCCGTGCTGCACGCCCAGGGCCTGCCACGCCCCTATGCCGAGACGCAGCCCATGCGCATCGAGGAGGTGGAGCTGGCCCCGCCCGGCCCCGGCGAGGTGCTGATCGAGATCGCCGCCGCCGGGCTGTGCCATTCCGATCTCTCCACCATCGAGAATCAGCGCCCGCGGCCCTTGCCCATCATCATCGGCCATGAGGGTGCGGGCATCGTCCGCGCGCTGGGCGAGGGCGTGACCGGGCTGCGCGAGGGGGATCATGTGGTGGCGCTCTTCGTCACCAGCTGCGGCGAATGCCGGAATTGCGCGCGCGGTCGGCCGAATATCTGCGGCGCCTCCTTCGACGCGCGGGCCAAGGGCACGCTGATGTCCGGCGCGCGGCGGCTGAAGCGGCTGGATGGCGCGGTGGTGAACCACAATTCCGGCCTTTCGCTCTTCGCCCAATTCGCCGTCGTGATGCAGGACAGCCTCGTGAAGATCGAGAAGGACATTCCGCTGGAGGATGCGGCGCTGTTCGGCTGCGCGGTGATGACCGGCGCGGGCGCCATCCTCAACACGGCCCGTCTGCGCCCCGGCGAGGAGGTGGCGGTGGTGGGGCTGGGCGGCGTGGGGATGAGCGCGCTGATGGCGGCCGTCGCCACGGGCGCCACGCGCATCGTGGCGGTGGACACCAGCCAGGCGAAGCTCGACCTCGCGCGCGAATGGGGCGCGACGGACACCTTCCTGGCCGGCAATGCCGATTGCGCGGCGGCCGTGCGCGAGGCGACGGCCGGCGGGCTGGATACGGTGATCGAGACGGCGGGCAGCATTCCCGCGCTGGAACTGGCCTATGCCATCACCGCGCGCGGCGGCAGCACGATCAGCGCCGGCCTGCCCAATGTGAACGCGAAATTCGCCTATTCCCACGCGGCGCTGGTGAGCGAGGAACGCAGCATCCGCGGCAGCTACATGGGCAGCTGCGTGCCGCGGCGGGACATCCCGCTGCTGCTCGGCCTCTATCGCAGCGGCAAGCTGCCGGTGGATCGGCTCAAGAGCGGCTATGTCAGCCTGGAGGAGATCAACGCCGGCTTCGACCGCCTCTCCGACGGCACGGTCCTGCGGCAGATTCTCCGCCCCCAGTAGCGGCTCGGGCGTCGGGGCCGAGCCTACCCCCGGCCGGTGCGCCTTTGTTCATAGGCGCGCGCATGCAGCGCGGCGGCGTCATGGATCGCCGTCTCCACCCCCGCGCGCTGCGCGGCGGCGGCGAGGAAGCCCAGGATGTGCTCGCCCTCGATGCGGTTGCCCGCCTCGATGTCGCGCAGCATGGAGGTGGCGTAGGCGCTGCCCGGCTCGCTGAACAAGGCACGGTATTCGGCCATGAAGCTCTCCGGCATCGGGTGGCCGTGATGGGCCGCGATGGCGGCGTTGCGGGTCAGGATCTCCTGCAGCCAGGAACCACCGCCGCCGCGGACGATCTCGCCCACATTGGCGCGCATCAGCACCGTGCCGATGGCGCTGGTGCCGAGATGCACCAGCTTCTCCCACATCCGCTGCGAGATGTTGGGCACGGCCTTGGCCTCCATGCCGCGCGCGCCGGCGAAGGCGGCCTCCAGCGCGGTGACGCGCGGGCTCAGGCCGCCATCCGTCTCGCCGAAGGTGAGCCAGCGCCAGTCATTCAGCTGCTTCACCACGCCCGAAGGCGTCAGCGTCGCCTGGATTTTGCACAGGCCCCCCAGCACGCGCGCGGCGCCGAAGCGGGCCTGCAAGGTCTCGATATGGGAAAGCCCGTTCAGCACGGGCAGGATGACGCTGCGCGCATCCATGGCCGGCGCGATGCTCGCCATCGCATCCTCCAGGTCATAGGCCTTGCAGGTGAGCAGGATGGCGTCCCAGCCCGGCTGCAGCGCTTCGGCCGTCACGGTCTTCACCGGCAGCCGCGCATCGCCGAAGGGGCTTTCGATCACCAGGCCGTCCTGGGCCAGCTGCGCGGCCCGGCGCGGGCGCACCAGGAAGGTGACATCGCCGCCCGCCTCGGCCAGCCTGCCGCCGAAATACCCGCCCAGCGCGCCCGCCCCCAGCACCAGCACCCGCATGCCACATTCCTTTCCATTCCCGACATAAGCGCGTTACACCCGAGGCCTAGCTTCGAGAAGTCATGCGCCGCAAACTCATCCTCCTGCTCGTCCTCGTCGCCCTGCTCGGCGGCGGCTATGTCTATGGCCGGCCGGCGCTGGCGGCGCTCGGCATCAGCCTGCCCGGCACCGCGCAGGCCAGCGGCCCGCGCCTCAGGCTCGCCAGCGTGGATCGCGGGCCGATCACGGCCGTGGTCTCGGCCACCGGCACGGTGAACCCGCTGGTGACCGTCATCGTCGGCAGCCAGCTTTCCGGCCTGATCCGGGAATTGCCCGGCGATTTCAACCAGCGCGTCACCACCGGCCAGGTGCTGGCCCGGCTCGACACGCAGCAGCTGGAGGCGACGCGCGCGGCGGCGGCGGCCGATGCGCTCTCCGCCCAGGCCGCCGTCGCCGTGGCCCGCGCCCAGGCCGAGCGCGCGCAATCCGATGCCGAGCAATCCCGCGCCGCGGTGGATGCCGCCCGCGCCGAGGCGAGCCGCGCCGAGGCGCAGCTGCGCGATGCGGAATTCGAGGCGCGCCGCACGGAGGAGTTGCGCCGCTCCGCCGTCGGCACCCCGCGCGATGCGGCGCGTGCCGGCTTCACCGCCGATGGCGCGCGCGCCAATGTCGCGATCCAGCAGGCGCAGATCGCCCGGGCCGAGGCCAATCTGATCTCGGCCGAGGCCATGGCGCGCACCGCGCTCGCCCAGGTGGAGGCCGCCATCGCCACCGCCGAGCAGCGCGCGGCGCAGCTGCGGCAGGTGGAGGTCAATCTCGGCTTCGCCACCATCCGCAGCCCGATCGATGGCGTCATCGTCTCGCGCAGCGTGGATCTGGGGCAGACGGTCGCGGCCTCGCTGCAATCGCCCACGCTCTTCACCATCGCGGCGAATCTGGCGGAGATGGAGGTCTGGGCCACGGTGGATGAGAGCGATATCGGCCGCATCCGCCCCGGGCAGAATGTGGCCTTCACGGTCGCGGCGCATCCGAACGCCAATCTGCGCGGCACGGTGAAGGATATCCGCCTGAGCCCGACCACGGTGAACAATGTGGTGACCTATACGGTCGTCGTCAGCGCGGCGAACACGGAAGGCCGCATGCTGCCCGGCATGACGGCCACGCTGCGCATCATCACCGATGAGCGCGCCGATGTGCTGCGCGTGCCCAATGCCGCGCTGCGTTGGCGCCCGCCGGGCGCGGGGGCCGCGGCGGGCCAGCCGGCCGCGCCCGCCAACCCGATGGAGGCCGCGCTGCGCGAGATGACGGACCTCACGCCCGCGCAGCGCCAGGAGGTGGAGGCCGCCGGCCGTGAGCTGCGTGAGCGCATGCAGGCCCTGCCGGCCGATCCGGAAGCGCGGCGCCAGCAGGCCCAGGCGGCGCGGCAGCGGCTGCAATCGCGGCTGAACGCGGTGCTGACGCCCGAGCAGCGTGCCCGCCTTGCCGCCGCGCGCGGCGCGCGCCAAGCGGGCGGCGCCGCCGGCACGGTCCATGTCGTCGAGGGCGATGGCCCGCCGCGCGCCATCGCCATCCGCACGGGCCTGACCGATGGCAATGTCACCGAGGTGATCAGCGGGGACCTCACGCCCGAGATGCAGGTTGTCGTCGGCACGGAGCGCGCGGGTGCCCCACCGGCCCGCGCCCCCACCGCAAGGCCGCTGTTTTGAGCGCGCTGATCGAAACCCGCGACCTGACGCGCCACTACCCCTCGGGCGAGGGCGTGGTGGCGGCGCTGGAGGGGCTGGACCTCGAGATCCAGCCGGGCGAATTCGTCGCCGCCATGGGCCCTTCGGGCTCGGGCAAATCCACCTTCCTCAACCTGATCGGCTGCCTCGATCAGCCCACGCGCGGCCGCTACCGCCTGGCGGGCGAGGATGTGGCTTCCCTGCCGCCCGATCGCGTGGCGGCGCTGCGCGGCGAGCAGATCGGCTTCGTCTTCCAGAGCTTCAACCTGCTGCCGCGCTCCGATGCGCTCGCCAATGTCGAGATGCCGATGCTCTATCGCGGCCTGCCGCGCCGCATCCGGCGCGAGCGCGCGGCCATCGCGCTGGAGCGCGTGGGGCTGGGTGCGCGCATGCACCACACGCCCTCGCAGCTTTCGGGCGGGCAGCAGCAGCGCGTCGCCATCGCGCGCGCCCTGGTGAACGGGCCCGGCCTGCTGCTGGCGGATGAGCCGACCGGCGCGCTGGACAGCCGCACGGGGCTGGAGATCATGGCGCTCTTCCAGGCGCTGAACCGCGCCGGCGTGGCCATCCTTTGCGTGACGCATGACGCCGATGTCGCGGCCTTCGCCAGCCGCACCCTGCGCTTCCGCGATGGCCGCATGATCGAGGACAGCCGCTACCAGCCGGTGGATGCGGAAGCCATGCTCCGGCAGAAATTCCAATGAACGCGCCGCATCCCCTGCCGGCGGCCGAAGCCCGTTCCGTGGCGCCGCTGCCACCCCTGCCGCCGGGGCGCCGCGCGGGGCTTTCCATGGCGGAGGCGCTGCTGGCGGCCCTCGCGGCGCTGGCCGCCAACAAGCTGCGCGCCGCACTCACGGCGCTTGGCATCTTCATCGGCGTGGCGGCGGTGATCGTCACCGTTGCGGTGGGGGCGGGCGCGCGGCAGCAGGTGCTGGCGCAGATCCAGTCGCTCGGCGCCAATCTCCTGGTCGTCTGGGGCGCCAATGTGCGGCTGGGCGGCGTTTCCATGGGCGCCGGGCAGCGGCCCAATCTCAGCTGGGATGACGCGCAGGAAATCCCGCGCCAGATCGCCGCGGTGCAGGTCGCGGCCGGCACCTCGCGCCAGCAGCAGCAGGTGGTGGCGGGCAACCAGAACTGGTCCACCACCGTCGTCGCCACCGACCCCGACTATTTCATCGCGCATGACTGGCTGGTGGCGGAGGGGCGCTTCTTCACCACCGAGGAGAACATGTCCGGTCGGAAGCTCGTGCTGCTCGGCGCCACCGTGGCGGAGAATCTCTTCGGCGACGAAGACCCCGTGGGCCGCGAAATCCGCATCCGCGCGACACCCTTCGAGGTGATCGGCGTGCTCGGCCGCAAGGGGCAGAATCCCATGGGGCAGGATCAGGATGACGTGGTCATCATGCCCTTCTGGAGCGCGCGTCGCAGCGTGATGGGCGCCCCCCGCGCCTTTGCCCGCGCCGTCGGCACGATCAGCGTGAAGGTGCATGAGGGCGAGAGCATGAGCGATGTGGAGGATGAGCTGCGGCAATTCTTCCGCCAGCGCCATCGCGTCGCCGCGAATGAGCCCGACACCGTCTCCATCCGCAACCTGAGCGAGATCGCGGCGACGCGCGATGCCTCGGCGCGCACGCTCTCCCTGCTGCTGGCCGCCGTCGCCGCCGTCTCGCTGCTGGTGGGCGGCATCGGCGTGATGAACATCATGCTGGTGAGTGTCACCGAGCGCACGCGCGAGATCGGGCTGCGCCTCGCTGTCGGCGCGCGGCGGCGGGACATCCTGCGGCAATTCCTGCTGGAGGCCGTGCTGCTGGCGCTGCTGGGCGGCGCGGTGGGCGTGATCGTCGGCATCGGCCTCGCGCATTCGCTCGCCGGCCTGGCGGGCTGGCCCGTGCTGATCCAGTGGGATGCGGTGGCGCTGGCCGTCACCGTCTCGGCGCTGACGGGGCTCTTCTTCGGCTATTACCCGGCGCGGCGCGCGGCGAGCCTCGACCCCATCACCGCGCTGCGGCACGAGTGATCAGGGCAGCTTCTCCACCCGCGTGAGCCAGCAACCCGGCCGCGCCGTGTGGATGTTCACATAGGCCACGCGGGGGTCCGCCAGCCGTTCGCGCAGTGGCGCCTCCACCGCATCGCCGGCGCTCACCATACCGAGATCGTAGAGGCACATCCCCTGCGCGTCGTAATGCCGCAGCGAGACGATGCTGTTCGCCGTCACCGTCTCGGGCAGCGTGTCCTCCACCACGGCGGCTTCGCAGTCGCGCGCGTGGAGGAAGACGGGCGAGGGCGTCCAATAGGGCCCTTGCGGCAGGGGCAGGTCCCAACTGACCAGCAGCATCTCCTCGCCGATCTCGCCGAGCTTCAGGCAATGGCGGCAGGGAAAGCCCGGCCCGTCCACGATGCGGGAATGGGCGGGGCCGCCGCGGTCATCGCGGCGGGTGGCGCGGAAGCGCTGGGCGGAGGGCGTGTCCATGGGGACGCAGCGGAAATGGCTCATGCGAGGCTTCTAGGCCGGGGCGCCTGCCGCGCGCCTTCCGCCCGTTGCTCTCACATGTCGGCAGGGCGGTGGCGCAGCCGGAAAGGCGCAACCGCCGCCCCCGCTTGGGGACGGCGGCGCTTTCCCCTGCGCTGCCGCACCCCGGGAGAAGGGGAAGGGGCGCGGCGGCCGGCGACGGCACGCACGGTCACGCAGGGGTGCGCGGTGGCGCGGCTGAGCCACGGCGCAGGGTCGGGGCCTGCGCCGGCCAGGCACTATCGCATCACGGCGATGTCGATCACCTCGATCGCCGGCAAGCCGCTGACGGCGCCCAGCGTCGTGGGGGTGCCATCGGCCAGGTTCAGCCGGTGCAGCGTGGTGCCCGCCAGCAGGAAGGCGGTGTTGGTGGTGCCTTCCGTCAGGATGTCGAAGGCCACGCCGGCGGGCAGCGGGGCCGGGATGCGCGCGCGCGGCGCCTGGATTCCGTCATTGGGCGGCGCCTGCACGTTCAGCGCATTCTGCAGCGTGTCGATGGTGTAGAGCGTCGTCGCCGTGGCGCCCGCCAGGCTGTTGATATAGGCGCCGGCCACGATGCGCGGCTGCGTGCCGGCCAGCGGACCATCGCCATGCTTCAGCGTGCCATCCCGCGCCACTTCGCCGGTTTCCACATTCACGCGGAAATTCGTCCCGTTCATGCCCATCAGCCGCAGGCGGTCCGGCACCGGGTTGAAATCCGCCACGGCGCGGCCGCCGAATTCGAAGGGCATGTTGAGGCGGCTCACCTGCGTCGCGCGGCCCGTGGCGGGGTCGAGCGTCACGATCTGCCCGCGCTCGGTCACGCCATAGAGCAGGCCATTGGCGGGGCGCTGATCCACCGCGATCACGCGGCCATCGGCGCCCTGGATGCGCACCGGCGACATCGCGCGGCGGGTTTCGCTGTCCATGCGGACCAGCATGTTGTCGGCGGTGAGGCCGATGAGGGTGGTGGCCTGCGCGGCGAGGCTGCCGAGCAGGGCGACGCTGGCCAGCAGGGCGCTGCGGAAGATCCGGGTCATGGGCTTTGCTCCGTTGTGCGGGGCGGCATCGCCTCGCTGCGGGAGATACGGAGGGGCGGCGCCGCCGGATGCAGCGGGCGGGCAAAAAGATCGGGGCGGCGGCCGCGCGCGAGATCGGTTGCGCTCCAGCACCGGGGCAGCGGACCAGGCGCTATGGGGCTGGCGGACCGTGGCGAAGGGCCAGCCGCCCGCGTGCCGCGTGCCAGATCGCCCAGCGGGTCGCCACGGAAGCGCGCGCCCATTGGGTGATCTCATCGAGGCTGCGGCCGCAGCCGAGGCAGATGCCCGCGGAATCCAGCGCGCAAAGCTGCACGCAGGGCGAGGCGGGCGCCTCGGCCTGGCCGGGAAGGGCTGGCATGGCGGTCAGCCCCGTGCCGGGGCCAAGCGCCGCATTCGGCCCACCTGGGGCTTCAGGGATGGAAATCGGGCGCGGTGAAGGCGCATGGTCCTGTCTCCTGGCCGGCGGCACCCCGCGCCGGTGTGGGGTGGGTCAATGCGCTGGCAGGTCTCCTGGCTCACGGGTCAAGGCCGGCCCTGCCGCCTTCCCGGGGAGCTGATCCCCAGTGACGCGCCCCGTCCGGGGCGAAGCAGGGTCAGCTCTCCGCTGACAGTTGCGGGGGCAGCCGCCGACTGGGCCTTGCCTTCCCCGAAAGGAGGGTTTGGCCGCACGGCGTTCCCTTTTCACCGGCTTGCGCCGGACCAACACGATATCGACATATCCTTATATCACTCCTAGTCAAGCCCGATCCGCGGTGCGGGCTCAGCCCTCGGCCGCCGCCAGCTGCGCGAGACGCGCCTCGCTGGCCCGCAGGATGTCCCGCTTTTCCGCGTCATCGGCCGAGGGCCAGAGCGCGATTTCGCGCCCGGTGCGGCCGCATCCCTGGCAGATGCGGGCTTGGAGGTGACAGATCTTGCGGCAGGGGGAGGCGGGGGCATCAGGCACGCGGAGAACTCCGAAAGCTGTTCCCCGGCGGCTTCCCCTTCTGGGAGGGATGTCATGATCCTTCCCCACCCGGCGCCGCCAGGCAAGCCTGTTTTGCCCCCCGTCTTGCGCGGCCCGGCGGAGGCGTCAGATTGCGCCATCGCCCCTTGGAGACTTCCATGCCCCATTACGATCTCATCCTGCGCGGTGGCCAGGCCGTCCTGCCCTGGGGCATCGAGCCTTTGGACATCGGCGTGCGCGAGGGGCGGATCGCCGCCATGGGCAGCCTGCGCGGCGCCGAGGCGACGCAGGAGGTGGATTGCCGCCACCTGCATGTCCTGCCCGGGCTGATCGACGCCCATGTGCATCTGCGCGAGCCGGGCGACCCGGCGGTGGAAACCATCGCGACCGGGACCAAGGCCGCGATCCTGGGCGGGCTGGCCGCGGTCTTCGACATGCCGAACACGGCACCCTCCATCACGGATTCCACGCAGCTCGCCTGGAAGCGCAATTATGTGAGCGAGGTCGCCTATTGCGATGTCGGCCTCTATCTGGGGGCTTCGAAGAAGAACATCCCGGACCTCGCCGCGCTGGAAGCGGAAGAGAATGTCTGCGCGGTGAAGGTCTTCGCCGGCTCCTCCACCGGCGATCTGCTGATCGAGGATGATGCGAGCCTGGAGGCGGTCATGCGCTCGGGCCGCCGCCGCATCTGCTACCATTCCGAGGACGAGTATCGCCTGCAGGCGCGCAAGCCCAACTACACTTCGGGCATGCCGCACCGGAACCATATGGAATGGCGCGATGTCGAATGCGCCATGTTGGGCACGAAGCGCCTCATGGCCATCGCCCGCAAGACCGGCCGCCCCGCGCATATCCTGCACGTCTCCACCGCCGAGGAGCTCGCCTATCTGGCGGATTACAAGGACATCTGCTCGGTCGAGGTGCTGATGAACCACCTGACCCAGACGGATGAGGCCTATGGCCGCCTGGGCGGCTATGCCGTGATGAACCCGCCGATCCGCGACCAGCGCCATCTGGAGGCCGCCTGGGCCGCGGTGCGCAACGGCACGGTGGATGTGGTGGGCAGCGACCATGCGCCGCACTCGCGCGCCGCCAAGGACCGCCCCTGGCCGGACACCGCCGCGGGCCTCACCGGCATCCAGACCATCGTGCCGGTCATGCTGGATCACGTCTCGGCCGGGCGGCTCAGCCTGATGCGCCTGGTGGAACTGATGTGCGCGGGGCCGGCCCGCATCTACGGCGCGGTGAACAAGGGGCGTCTCGCCGTCGGCTATGACGCCGACTTCACGCTGGTGGACATGGCGAAGTCGCGCGAGATCACCAATGACTGGATCGCCAGCCCCTGCGGCTGGACGCCCTTCGATGGGTATCGCTGCCAGGGTTGGCCGGTGGGCACCATCGTGCGCGGGCATGTGGCGATGCGCGAGGATGAGGTGCTGGGCGGGCCGGTGGGCAGGCCGGTGCGGTTCCGCTGAGGGAGTTGAGGGGGACGCTGTCCCCCTCAAACTCCCCCTGCGAAAGGCCGAAAGGCCTTTGGAAACCGGATGGACAAGCCGGACGCCGGATGATGTCCTGGCCGCATGAAGATCGGCATCCTGCAATGCGGTGAACTTCCGGACGAATTGGCCGCCGCCCATGGCCGCTACGGCGCCATGATGCGCCGCCTCCTCCCGCCCGGCCGCGACGCCACGCTGCATGACGTGACCACCGGCGTGATGCCGGCCAGCCCCACGGATTGCGATGCCTGGATGCTCACCGGCTCCGCCGCCGGGGTCTATGACGAGCTGCCCTGGATCGCGCCGCTCAGGGAGTTTCTCCGCGCGGCACGTGGCCCCACGAAGCTGGTCGGCATCTGCTTCGGCCATCAGATCATGGCCGAGGCCTTCGGCGGCCATGTGGTGAAATCGCCCAAGGGCTGGGGCATCGGCCTGCACCGCTATGAGGTCCGGATGGCGGCGCCCTGGATGGTGGACGCCGCGCCCATCCACATCCCCGCCTCGCACCAGGACCAGGTGGTGGAGGCGCCGCCCGGCGCGCGCGTGACCATCGCCAGTGACTTCACCCCCTTCGCCGGCCTGGATTACGGCGATGCGATCTCTTTCCAGTGCCACCCGGAATTCACGCCGGAATTCTGCGTGGACCTGCTGCAATCCCGGCGTGCGCTCTATGGCGCCGGCACGGATGCGGCGGTGGCGTCCCTCGCCGCCCCGAATGACTCGGCCCGCATGGCCCACTGGATCGCCCGTTTCCTGGAGGGTTGAGGCCGCATCACGGCTCGGCGAAGGGCTCGATCCGCAGCAGGTCCCGCGGCAGGCCGGGCCACCAGGCCGTCCGGTCCGCCTCCTGCGCGGGGGTCAGCGCCACGGGCCCATCCACCACGCCGCGCTGCATCGGGATGCTGGCCGGGCGCGTCACCCAGCAATCCACCCGGCCGAGGCTCGGCGTGCAATAGGGCGCGGGGCCGGGCACTGGCTGCTCCGCCGCGCAATAGGACAGGCCGCGATCCACCCGCACGATCGAGCAATCCCGCCCGCTCAGCCCCGAGATCACGATATCGGGCACGCTGCGCCCCACCAGCGTGACGGACGCGAGATTGACCGCGGCGCCGGCCGTCAGGCTCGCCGCGTCGCAGCCGGAGAGGGCCAGCAAGGCCAAGGGGAATAATCCGGCGCGCATCCGGCCAGCCAACACCGGCCGGGGTTAACACCGGGCAAACGCCGCCGGTGATTTCACCGCCGCCCCGGATGCTCTATACCCCTCCCTCCTGAACGCTGAAGGCCCCTGAACTTGCCGGATTTGATTGATGAAGTGGATGAGGAGCTGCGTGCCGAGCGGGCGAAGCGGCTCGCCCAGCGCTATGGCGGCATCGCCACCGGCGCCCTCCTGCTGGCCATCGCAGGCGTGGGCGGCTGGGAGGGCTGGCGCTGGTATGAGGGGCGCCAGGCCGCCCAGGCTTCGCAAAGCTTCCTCGCCGCCTCGCGCGATGCGGCGGCGGAAGGCGCTGATCTGCGCGCCTCGGCCGAGCGCTTCGCTGGCATCGCCCAGGCTGCGCCCGCCGGCTATCGCACGCTCGGCCGGCTGCGCGCCGCCGCCCTGCTGGCCGAGACCGGCCAGCTCGACGCCGCGCTGGCCGCCTGGGAAGCCCTGGCCCGCGACACCGAGACGGATCAGCTCTACCGGGACCTCGCCACCGTGCTCTGGGGCCTGCACGCGCTGGACCAGGGGGATGCGGCGCTGATCGAAGCGCGGATGACGCCGCTCGTCGCGCCCGGTGCGCCCTGGCGCGCCTCCGCGCAGGAGGTGCTGGCGCTCGCCGCGCTGAAGCGCGGCAACACCGACCAGGCCCGCCGCGCCCTGCAGGCGGTGCTGGCGGATGCGACCACGCCGCAGGCCCTGCGCGAGCGCGCGGGCCGGCTGCTGCAAGGATTGGGAAGTTAGATGCAAGACGCGAATCCGGCCCGCATCGGCGAATCCGACCGCGGCCCCCTGGGCAGACGCCTCGCATTGCTGGGCGGGGCCGCCGCATTGCTGGCGGGCTGCGACACGCTGCGTGATGGGCTGGACAGCGTGCTGGGCCAGACCAAGACGCCGCTGCCGGGCGAGCGCGTGCCCGTCATGGCCGCCGAGCGCGGCATCGCCCCCGACGCCTCGGCCCAGGGGCGCGCCTTCGCGCTGCCCGCGCCCGTGCTCAACACCGAATGGCCGACGGCGGGCGGCAATGCCGGGCATGCGCCCGGGCATCTCTCCCTGCCCAGCCCGCTGGGCGAGGTCTGGCGCAGTTCCATCGGCTCGGGCACCGGCTACCGCCAGCGTCTGACGGCGGCGCCCCGCGTCGTGGGCGACACCGTCTTCGCCGTGGATGCCTTCGGCTGGGTCACGGCGCTCGATGTCGCCCGCGGCAATCGCCGCTGGCAGACCGATACCCGCCCCCGGCGCGATCGCGACGGCGCGGTGGGCGGCGCCCTCGCCTATGCCGATGACACGCTCTATTGCGCCACCGGCCTCGCCGAGATCATGGCGCTGGACCCGGCCACGGGCAGCATTCGCTGGCGCGCGCCGCTGCCCGCGCCGGCGCGCGGCGGGCTTGCCGTGGCCCAGGGCCGCCTGCTGGTTCCCACCATCGAGAACCAGATGATCGGCCTGTCCGCCGAGGATGGCAGCCGCGTCTGGACCTTCCGCGCCACCCCGGTGCAGGCCCTGCCGCTCGGCCTGCCCAGCCCGGCCGTGGAGGGCGATGTCGCGGTGGGCGGCTTCCCCTCGGGCGAGCTGGTCTGCTTCCGCATCGCCGATGGGCGCGTGCAATGGAGTGAGAGCCTGGGCACCACCCGCGGCGGCGTTTCCATCGCCGATATCGGCGCGATCACGGCGCTGCCCGTCATTGATCGCGGCCGCGTCTTCGCCATCGGCATGGCCGGCGCGGCCACCTCGCTCGACCTGCGCTCCGGCCGGCGGGTCTGGGAGCGGGAGGTGGGCGGCACGCAGACCCCCTCCGTGGTGGGCGATTGGATGTTCGCGCTGACCCGCGGCGGTGCCCTGGTGGCGATGACCCGCGATGAGGGCCGCGTGCGCTGGCTCACCCAGCTCCCGGTCTTCGCCAATGAGGCGCGCAGCCGCGATCCCATCGCCTGGGGGCCGCCGGTGCTGGCGGGCGGGCGCCTGCTGATCACCGGCAGCCACGCGCAATTGCTGGAGGTGAATGCCGAGAATGGCGAGATCCTCTCCCGCCTGCGCATCCCGGCCGGCAGCAGCCTGCAGCCGGTGGTCGTCAACAACAGCGTCTATCTGCTGACCGATGGCGGCTCGGTCGTCGCCCTGCGAGGAGTCGGCTGATGTTGCACCTTTTCCATGGCGAGTGAGCGCGAGGCCGAGCGCGGCAGCCAGTATCGCCACCGCGACACCTCGACGCTGCCGGTGGTGGCCATCCTCGGCCGGCCCAATGTCGGCAAGTCCTCGTTGTTCAACCGCCTGGTCGGGCGGCGCCTGGCCATCGTGGATGACACGCCGGGCGTGACGCGTGACCGCAAGGAGGCCGAGACGATGATGGCGGGCCGCAACCTCCTGCTGGTGGACACCGCCGGCCTGGAGGAAGCGGCGCCCGAGACGCTCTTCGGCCGCATGCGCGCGAGTTCCGAGGCCGCCCTCGAACAGGCCGACGTCGCCGTCTTCGTGGTGGATGCGAAATCCGGCATCACCGCCTCCGACCGTGCCTTCGCCAATTGGCTGCGCCGCGCGCGGCGGCCCGTCATCCTCGTCGCCAACAAGGCCGAGGGGCGGGGTGGCGCGCAGGCCGCGATGGAGGCCTATGAGCTGGGCCTGGGCGATCCGATCGCCGTCTCGGCCGAGCACAATGAGGGCATTGCCGGCCTCATGCAGGCCATCGCCGAGCACCTGCCCGAGGCCGAGCCCGAGCCCTTCGAAGACGACGCCAAGCTGCTGCGCCTGGCCATCCTGGGCCGCCCCAACGCCGGCAAATCCACCCTGCTCAACACGCTGCTGGGCGAGGAGCGGATGATCACCGGCCCCGAGCCTGGCCTCACGCGCGATGCCATCGCCGCCGCCTGGCAGGATGAGCATGGCCCGATCCGCATCGTGGACACGGCCGGCATGCGCAAGCGCGCCCGCATCAACCACCGGCTGGAGGAGATGTCCGTCGCTTCCTCCATCTCGGCGCTGCGCGAGGCGGAGGTGGTGATCCTCGTCCTCGACGCGATGCTGGGGCTGGAGGAGCAGGATATCCGCATCGCCCGCCTGGCCGAGCGCGAGGGCCGCGCGGTGGTGATCGCGCTGAACAAGTGGGATGCCGTGGAGGACCGCGCGGCCGCCCGCAACCGGGTCGCGGATACGCTGGAGACCTCACTGAACCAGCTGCGCGGGGTGGAGGTGGTGCCCATCTCAGCCGCCACCGGGGCTGGCGTGGAGAACCTCATGCCCGCGGTGCGCCGGACGCATGAGCGCTGGAATCGCCGCATCGGCACCGGCGCGCTGAACCGCTGGTTCGCCACCATGCTGGAGCGGCACCAGCTGCCCCTGGTGGATGGCAAGCGGCTGAAGCTGCGTTACGCCACCATGCCGAAGGCCCGCCCGCCCACCATCGTCATCTTCGGCACGCGGGCCGAGCAGCTGCCGCTGGACTACCAGCGCTACCTGTTCAACGGCTTCCGCGAGGAATTCGACATGCCGGGCGTGCCGATCCGGCTGCAGCTGCGCGGGACGGAAAACCCCTACGCGGAAGAGGCGGACTAGAGCGTGCTGCGTTCACATGCGTTCACTCCGCACGCTCTAGACTTTGCTGAGAGGATGATTCAGCGTCTCGGCGATTCCGCCTTAACGCATCATGCTCTAGAAGAGGCCACAGACCTCGATCCTTGGCGCCGGCCTTGCAAAACTGCGCGGTTTTGGGGTCTGGGGCCTCTTGGCCCCAGCCGCCGGAGGCCCTTCTTTAGGCTCGCCCGCCGCGCATCAGCCGCATCAGCATCCCCTCCCGCAGCCCGCGATCGGCCACGGTGAGCTCCCCCACCGGCCAGAGCTGGCGGATGGCGGCATAGACGGCGCAGCCCGGCAGCACGAAATCGGCGCGCTCCGGCCCCACGCAGGGATGCGCCGAGAGGCCCTTGCGCCCCATGGCGAAAAGCTGCTCCAGCGCCGCATCCGCGGCTTCGGCGTTCAGCCGCGTGCCATCCACCAGCTGGCGCCGGTATTTCGGCAGGGCCATGACCACGCCGGCCAGCGTGGTGACCGTGCCCGAGGTGCCGATCAGCCGCACCCCGCCCGCGCGGATCTCCTGGCCGATGCAATGCAGCCGATCGAACTGGGCCAGGCGCGCGTGGATGTCCTCCACCACGGCGGCGAAGCCATGCGGCGAGAAGCAATCGCCGCCCTCGCGCTCGGCCAGCGTCACCACACCGCAGGGGATGGAGATATAGCCGATCAGCTCGGGCCGCGGGCCCGTGCGAATCCACGCGATTTCCGTGCTTCCGCCGCCGATGTCGAAGAGGATGGCGCGGCGGTCCCCCGCCTCCAGCAGCGGGGCGCAGCTTTCCATCGCCAGCTCCGCTTCCTCGCGCGGCGAGATGATGCGCGGGCGCAGGCCGGTTTCCTGCGCGGCGCGGGCCAGGAAGGCTGGGCCATTGGCGGCGCGGCGGCAGGCCTCGGTGGCGACCGCGGCCAGGCGGCGGACGGGGCGGCGGTGCAGCCGCTCGGCGCAGGCGGAGAGGGCGGAGATGGTGCGCTCCATCGCCGCATCGGAGAGGGCGCCGCTGCCGGCCAGGCCCTCGCCCAGGCGGACGATGCGGGAGAAGCTGTCCACCACGCGGAAACCATGGCGCGTGGGCGCGCCAATCAGCAGGCGGCAATTGTTGGTGCCGAGGTCCAGCGCGGCGAAGAGCGCGGGTGCCGGGGCCGTTCGCGGCGGGGCCGGGCGAGGGAGGAGGGCACTCATCGGGGGATGGCGGGTCCTGCGGGGGGCGATGCTGTCATGATCGTGAAGCGGGGCTGTCATCGCAAGCGGGAACTGCGCTTGGCAAGCGAGAAATGCGGTGTTAGGACCACGGCCTGCCGAGCGGGCGCGCTTGGGGGATAGTTTAACGGTAGAACTTCCGACTCTGACTCGGACAGTCTTGGTTCGAATCCAGGTCCCCCAGCCACGCGGCCCATCCTTCCTCCTCGTGATCACGCGATATCCGTCTTCCGCCCGCATCGCCGGGCGGCGCGGGCGAGGTGGCCGGCGTCGCGGAACCCGGCATGGTCTGCGTGCGGCACCAGCGACCGCAAGCGGGCTGGGGGTGGCGGTGCGGGCGGCACCGGCCGTCGTCATGGATCGCCCGGGCCGGCCCGCCGCGGATCACAGGGGCGGCTATTCGCAGGCCGCCGAGAGCGCCAGGGCGTCGAGGATCACCACCTGGCCGCGGTCCACCGCCAGCACGCGGGCCTGGCGCCATTCCGCCAGCTGCTTGTTCACCGCCTCCCGCGTGCCGGCCACCATGGCGGCGATCTCGGCCTGAGAGAGGCGCATGGGCACCAGCACGCCATCCTCCAGCGGCCGCCCATAGTCGCGGGCCAGCTTCAGGAAGAGATGCGCGAGGCGCGAGGACAGGCGCTGCGTCGCCACCCGCTCCAGCCCCAGGCTGGTGTCGCGCAGCCGCTCGCAAAGCACGCCGATCAGCGCCTGCGCCAGGCTGGGATGCCGTGCCAGCATCCGCTGGCAATGCTCGCGCGGCAGCAGCAGCAGGCGGCAGGTGGAGACGGCCAGGACATCGGCCGTGCGCGGGCCGCCATCCAGCATCGCCACCTCGCCCACCGGCTGGACCGGCGCGATCATGCGAAAGGTCAGTTCCCGCCCGGCGAGCGACATGACCGAGACCCGCAACTGCCCTTGCAGCAGGATGAGGAGCGGCCCCGCGGGATCGCCCTGGCGCATGAGCTGGTGGCCCGCCATCACCTCGATCAGCCGCCCCCCGGCCAGGAAGGCGCAGCGCGGCCCCGCGGGCACCGCGCGCAGGAAGGGGATGTCCGGCCAGGCATGGGGCAGGGGCTCCGACACGCCGTGCAGCCTTCCTTTCGCTTCCGATGGTCTTCGCGGCTCGCGGCGTCGCCACAACGCGACCGTTACGAAGTGTCCTCCGAAAACCGCCGGATTGTGAAGTGCTTCACAGCCCCAGCGCGGCATCACTGGCACGAAAGGCCTCCGGGATCGCAACAGGGGGTGGGATGGAGTGCGCCGAACGGCAGAAGCCACCGCGGCCTGAGGCGGCGGCCTTCGACACGATTCCCGCCGGGGCGCTGCACGCGACCGCGCGCGACGTCCTGGGCCAGGGCGGGTCGGACCTGCTGGCGCGCTGGGAGGCGCACCAGAGCTGGTGGGAGGCCCGGCGCCGGCACGGAATGGCGCCGGAGCAAGGCGCCCGCCCAGGCGATCTGGACTTCGTCGCGCGGGATCACCTGAACCTCGCCGCGCATCCTGCCGTGGTGGCGGCCGCGCGGCTGGCGATGGAGCGCTTCGGCCTGGGGGGCCCGGCCGGCCGTGACGGGACCGACCCCGTGGCGGAACTGGAGCAGCGTGTGGCGCGCTTCCTCGCCTATGCCGATGGCATCCTGTTCCCGACCGGCCCGGCCGCGCAGCACGCGGCCCTCACCGCGCTGGCCGGCCCGGGGGACCACATCCTGCTGGACGAGGCGGTCACGGCGGGTTTGCGCGCCGGCGCCGCGCTCAGCGGTGCCGCGATCCATGAGATCCCCCATCTCTCCAACGAGACGGCGCTGCACAGGCTCGCCCGGTTGCGCCAGGCCGCGCCCGAGGCCGGCATCCTGGTGGCGACCGAGAGCCTCTTCGCGATGGACAGCGCCGCGCCCGACATGGCCGGGCTGCATGCGCTGTGCCGGCAATATCGCGCGACGCTCCTGGTGGATGTCACGCAGGATCTCGGAATCTTCGGCCCCGATGGGCGGGGGCATCTGGCGGCGCAAGGGATGCTGGGCCTGGCCGACATCGTCACCGGCGGCTTCTGCCAGAGCTTCGCGAGCCCTGGCGGCTTCGTCGCCGCGCGGACGCCGAGCCTGCGGTTGGGCCTGCGTGCCAGGGGCGCCTTGCCGCTCCAGGCGGCCATCGTGCTTGCCGCCTTCGACTTGGTCGTCTCCTTCGAAGGCGCCGCGCGGCGGGAGCGGGTGCTGCGCCAGGCGGTGCTGCTGCGTGATGGCCTGCAGGCGGCCGGCTTCACCGTGCTGGGCGAACCGAGCCCGATGGTTCCGGTGCTGCTGGGCCCGCCCGCCCTGGCCCGGCTGATGACGCGCCATGCGCGGGAGGGCGGTGCGCGGCTCCAGCTGGTGGAGCCGCCCGACGTGGCGGCCGGGGCCTGCCGCTGGGTGCTGCAGCTGCGCGCCGATCACACGCCGGCGCAGATGCGGCGCATGGTCGGCATCGCGCGCGAGGCGCGGGAGATGGCGCTGGCCCATGCGCGGGCCCTGGGCCTCTCGCCGGAGAGCGGCGCGGGGGAGGCCCCGCCTCAGCCCCCCAGCGCGTAATCCTTGAACTTGCGCTTCAGCTCCGCCTTCCACAGCTTGCCCGTGGCGGTCATCGGCAGGCTTTCCACGAATTCCACGCGGTCCGGCATCCACCACTTCGCCACCTTGCCCTCCAGCACCGCGAGGATGCTCTCGGGCGTGGGGTCGGTGCCGGGCTTCTTCACCACCAGCAGCAGCGGGCGCTCATCCCATTTGGGGTGATGCACGCCGATGGCGGCGGCCAGCGCCACATCGGGATGGGCCAGGGCCAGGTTCTCCAGCGTGATGGAGCTGATCCACTCGCCGCCGGATTTGATCACATCCTTGGCGCGATCCACGATCTCGACGGCGCCGATCGCATCCATGGTCACCACATCGCCGGTCGCGAACCAGCCATCGGCGCTGAAGGCGGGGTCATCGGGGTGGTTGAAGTAGCTGCCGGCCACCCAGTGGCCCTGCACCTCCAGCTCGCCAAAGGCCACCTCATCCTGCGCGATGGGCTGGCCCGCCGCATCCAGCACGCGGAAATCCACGCCGAAGGGCGGGCGCCCCTGCTTGCGGCTATAGGCGAGCCAGCGCTCCTCATCCCAATCCGCCGTCTCCGCCTTGCGCGAGTTCAGGCTGCCGAGCGGGCTCAGCTCCGTCATGCCCCAGGCGTGCAGGATGGGGATGCCGTATTCGCGCTGGAAGCCCGCCGTGATCGCCACCGGCAGCGCCGTGCCGCCGACCACAAGCCGCGGCGGTGCCGTGAATTTGCGCGACGCATCGGCCCGCAGCCAGGCCAGCAGCATGGTCCAGATGGTCGGCACCCCGGCCGAGAAGGTCACGCGCTCTTCCTCGAAGAGCTTGAACAGGCTGGCGGGGTCGAGCTTCGGCCCGGGCAGCACGAGCGATGCGCCGGCCATGGCCGAGGCATAGGGGATGGACCAGGCATTCACATGGAACATCGGCACCACCGGCATGGCCACATCGCGCGCCGAAAGCGCGAAGACATCGGCCTGGATCGCCGACATGGCGTGCAGCACGGTGGAGCGGTGGGAATAGAGCACGCCCTTGGGCATGCCCGTGGTGCCCGAGGTGTAGCAGAGCGAGGAGGCGGCGCGTTCCTCCAGCAGGGGCCATGCGTAATCGCCATCCTCGGCGGCGGTGATGGCCGCCTGGTCGAGCACCGGCACGGGCAGCCCGGGCTTCGCCGCCGGGCCCATCAGCACCACGGCGCGCAAGCTGGCGGGCAGGCGGTCGGCCACCGCCATCAGCGCCGGCAGGACGGAGGGGTCCACGAAGAGGACCACATCCGCCGCATCCTCCAGGATATAGGCGATCTGGTCCGCGAAGAGGCGAGGGTTCACCGTGTGCAGCACGGCGCCCATGCCGGAGACGGCGTAATACACCTCCAGATGCGCGCGGGAATTCCAGCTCATCGTCGCCACGCGGTCGCCCGGCCGCACGCCGAGCCGGCCCAGCGCCTGGGCCAGGCGCTTGGCGCCATGCTCCACCTCGGGCCAGGTGCCGCGGGTGACATGGCCCTCGGGATCCACCGAGACGATCTTCGCCCCTTGGTGATGCCGCGCGGCGTGGCGCAGGATCGAGGAAACGAGCAGCGGGTGCTCCTGCATCAGGCCGAGCATGTCATCCTCCCAGATTGTTCTTCTGGGGGCATCCTGCCGCAGCCCGGCCCGCAGCGTCCAGCGCGCCGCTACCAGCCCAGGCGGCGCGGATCGCCCGGCGCGGGCGCGGTGAAGGGCCGTGGGTTGCTGGTGGGCGGCAGGTCGAAGCGGCGCGGGTCGTTCGGCGTCAATTCCCGGTCGAGCGTGAGGCCGCCCGTGGCCGACTGGTAGCCGCGCTGGAAGCCCGGCTGCCCGAAGGGCATGTCCGGCACGCCCGAGGCGCCGGGCGAGGTGTCCACCGCGCCGCAGGCGCCCACGAGCAGAAGCAGGCCGAGCGGGAAAAGACGCATCATCATCACTCCGGTCGAATATTGGCGCCGCGGATCAGCTCGCCCCACATGGTGGTCTCACGCGCCAGGAGATCCCGCACCGAGGCGGCGTCGCCGGTCACGATATCCACCCCTTGCTCGGCCATGCGGGAGCGCAGGGTCGCATCTTCGGTGGCGGCGCGCAAAGCGGCGCCGAGCCGCGCCAGCACCGGGGCCGGCGTGCCGGCCGGGGCGAAGAGGGCCTGCCAGAACACCGCCTCGAAGCCCGGCACCGCATCGGCCACGGGCGGCAGGTCGGGCACCAGGGCATTGCGCTCGCGGGACGAGATGGCGAGGCCGCGCGTGGCGCCGTCCCGCATGGTGGGCAGGGCCTCCAGCAGGGCCTGGAACATCGCCTGGATGCGGCCGGCGCGCAGCTCCAACAGGGCAGGGGCCCCGCCGCGGAAGGGGACATGCACCACGTCAATGCCGGTGCGGGCCACCAGCAGCGCCTGGGCCAGGTGGTTCACGGCACCCGTGCCGCTGGAGCCAAAATTCACGCGCCCGGGATTGGCGCGGCAATAGGCGATGAATTCCTCCGTCGTGCGGGCCGGCACGGCAGGGTTCACATGCAGGGCGAAGGCGGTGCGGAAGACCATGCCCACCGGCACCAGCTCGCGCATCGGCTCGCGGGGCGTGAGGTTGGGCTGCAGGCCTGGGTTGATGGCGAGCGTCGAGGTGCCCATCAGCAGCGTGTAGCCATCCGGCCGCGCCTGGGCGACGTGGGTATTGGCCACCGCCGTGGCGGCACCCACCCGATTCTCGATCACCACCGGCACGCCCAGCTCGCGCGCCATGCGCTCGGCGACGGCGCGGCTCGTCACATCCGTCACCCCGCCGGGCGCATAGCCCGAGGCGATGGCCAGGGCGCGGCTGGGGAAGGCCTCCTGCGCGGCGGCGGGCAGGGTGAGCAGGGCGGGTGTCGCGAGCAGGGCGCGGCGTGGTGGCATGGGATCCTCCGTTTTGTTTTGATTCAGTCAGGCGTCACATTTGCTTTGCGCAGGCGTCATCTCATTGCAACACAGAGCGCCTAAGCCGCGCCCCAGCAGACGGGGTGTGGTGATGCTCGAGATCGAAGGTCTGACACGGCGCTTTGGCCCTGTGAAGGCGGTGGATGGCGTGAGCCTCGCCATTCCGGCCGGGCAGATGGTGGGCGTGATCGGTCGCTCCGGCGCCGGGAAGTCCACCTTGCTGCGGCTGATCAACCGCCTGGCCGAGCCCTCCGAGGGGCGCATCCTCTTCGAAGGCCGCGACGTGACGGCGCTGCAGGGCCGCGCCCTGCGCGACTGGCGCACGGGCTGCGCCATGATTTTCCAGCAATTCAACCTGGTGCAGCGCCTGGATGTGCTGACCAATGTGCTGATCGGCCGGCTGAACCATCGCCATGGGGTGATCGCGCGGCTCGGCTCGCTCTTCTGCCAGTTCTCGGCCGAGGAGCGCGCCATGGCGTTGGCCGCGCTGGAGCGCTTCGACCTGCTGAGCACGGCGCTGCAACGCGCCGACACGCTTTCGGGCGGGCAGCAGCAACGCGTGGCGATCTGCCGGGCGCTCATGCAGCAGCCCCGCCTGATCCTGGCCGATGAGCCCATCGCGAGCCTCGACCCGCGCAATGCGCGCACGGTCATGGACGCGCTGGCCCAGGTGAACAGCCGCGATGGCATCACGGTCCTGGTCAACCTGCATCACCTGGATACGGCCCGCGAATACTGCAACCGCGTCATCGCCATGCAGCAGGGGCGCATCGTCTTCGATGGCGCGCCGTCCGAGCTCGATCCCGCGCGCATCACCCAGATCTACGGCATCACCGAGGCGGAGTTCCAGGCGGAAGCCGCCGCCGCGGTGAATGCCAACCCCGCCTTCGCCGTGGCGCCGCAAGCGGCGCTGGCCTGACACCACCAAGGAGACTCCGCATGATCAATCGCCGCTATCTCGGCGCGCTGGCGCTTGGCGCCAGCGCCGTTCCGGGCCTCGCCGCCGCGCAGCGCGCCGCGGCCCCGGCCACCATGGCGCCCGAGGCCGCTGCCGGCCAGCGCATGCGCCGCACGCTCGATGCCGATGTCACCATGCCCAGCGCCGGCCGCCGCGCCTGGGCCGCGCAGGTGCCGCAGATCCGCATCGGCCTGCTGGGCGGCGAGAACGAGGCCGACCGCATGGGCCGCTTCGGTGCCTATCAGAACCTGCTGCAGGAGACCTTCCAGGTCGCCGTCCGCCTTTTCGCCGCCAGCGACTATGCCGGCGTGCTCCAGGCCTTCTCCGCCGGGCAGATCGAGTTCGCCAGCATGGGCCCCTCGGTCTATGCCGGCACCTGGATCGACACCAATGGTGGCGTCGAGCCCCTGCTGGTGGCGGAGGAGCGCGACGGCTCCATCAGCTACATCGCCGTGATGGTGGTGCGCGCCGATAGCGGCATCACGAATTTCGAGCAGATGCGCGGCCGCAGTCTGGCCTGGGCCGATGCCAATTCCACCTCCGGCTATCTGGTGCCGCGCTTCGCGCTGCGCCGGCAGGGCATCGGCGTGGAGAGCGGGCAGTATTTCTCCCGCACCGGCTTCGGCGGCGGGCATGAGCAGGCGGTGGTCGCCGTGCTGCAGCGGCAATTCGACGCCGCCGTCACCTGGGCCTCGGGCCAGGGCGATGTGAATGAGGGCTTCAGCCGCGGCAATCTGCGCGCGATGGTGGACAAGGGCATGCTGAACATGCGCGACCTGCGCATCATCTGGCAGAGCGAGCCCATCATCAACGGCCCGATCACCATGCGCACCAACCTGCCGCGCGCCTTCCGCGATGACATCGTGAACTTCCACCTGGCGCTGCCGAAGACGCATCCGACGATCTACCAGCAGATCGAGCGCGGCGGCGGCACGGGCTATCGCGAAGTGACGCATGCGCAGTTCCAGTTCCTGGTGGATATGCGCCGCGAGGAAGCCGCCGAGCGGCGCCGGAGGAGCTAGTACCGCCCTCAGACGCCGGGGGAATTTTTCGGCCCTCAGACGCCGGGCGGCGGCTCCGCCGCCTTGGCTTCGCGCCGCGGCGCGGAGCAGCGGCGGTGAGGTCGGTTTGGGCGCGCCGGCCGTCTTGCGGCCGGCTCCTGGAAAGGTGTGTGATGATCACGTCTGCTCTGGCCCGTCGCGCCGTGCTCGGTGGCGCTGTGGCTCTCCCCCTCGCCGCGCGGGCCCAGCCCGCGCCCGAATGGCGCCCGCGCCGCACGGCGGATGGCACCCATGCCATGCCCGAGCCCGGCCGCCGCGCCTGGGCTGAGCAGGTGCCCGTCATCCGCGTGGGCCTGATGGGCGGCGAGAACGAGGCGGATCGCCTGGGCCGCTTCGACGGGCTGCGCCGCCTGCTGGAGGAGACCTTCCGCGTGCCGGTGCGCCTGATGCCCGCCAGCGACTATGCGGGCGTCATGCAGGCGCTCTCCGCCCGGCAGATCGAATTTGCAGGGCTCGGTCCCTCCATCTACGCCGCCGCCTGGATTGATACGAATGGCGGCATCGAGCCCATCCTCACCACCGAGCAGGTGGATGGCTCCACCAGCTACATTTCCGTCATGCTGGTGCGCGCCGATAGCGGCATCACCAACCTGGAGCAGATGCGCGGCCGCAGCCTGGCCTGGGCCGATCCGAACTCCGCCTCGGGCTACCTGATCCCGCGCTTCGAGCTGCGCCGCGCGGGCGTGGGCGTGGAGCCCGGGCAATTCTTCGGCCGCACCGGCTTCGGCGGCGGGCATGAGCAGGCGGTCATCGCCATGCTGCAACGGCAGTATGACGCGGCGATGACCTGGGCCTCCGGCATGGGCGACATCAACGAGGGCTTCACCCGCGGCAATACGCGCGCGATGGTCGAGAAGGGCATGCTGCGCATGTCCGATGTGCGGATCATCTGGCAGTCCCGCCCCATCCAGAATGGTCCGCTCGCCATGCGCACCGACCTGCCGGCGGAATTCCGCGAGGACATCATCCGCTTCTATTTGGCGCTGCCGCGCGCCAATCCCGCCGTCTTCGAGCAGATCGCCCGCGGCACCGGCGCGGGCTTCCGCGAGGTGCGGCACGCCGATTACGAGGTCTTCGTGGAAATGCGCCGCGAAGAGGCCGCCGCGCGGCGGAGGCGTTCGTGATGGCCTCGCCCGGGGTCGCGATCCAGGAGGCCGCCTTCCTCGAACTGCGCCGCCAGCGGCGCGTGACGACGCTGATCGGCCTCGCCATCCTCGCTGCATGCCTGCTGCTGGCCGCCTGGACGAGCGAATTCTACCCCAGCTCGCTCGCCGCCGGCGTGCCGCGCATCGGCGAGTATTTCGCCCGCATCACGCCCTCGCTGGAATGGGACAAGCTGTTTGCCAGCGTGGACACCGAGGGCAGCCTGGCCTTCTGGTTCTACCGCCTGGATGCCTGGGCCATCCTGCTCTTCGAGACGGCGCAGATGGCGGCACTCGCCACGCTGGCCGGCGCCGGGGTGGCGCTGCTGCTGGCCTTCCCGGCCGCGAAGAACACCGGCGCGCCGGCCTGGGCCTACCAGGCCGCGCGCCGCTTCCTGGAAGCGACCCGCACCGTGCCGGAGATCGTCTTCGCGCTGATCTTCGTCTGGGCCTTCGGCGTGGGCGCGCTGGCCGGCATCCTCGCCATCGCGCTGCACACGGCGGGCGCACTCGGCAAGCTTTTCGCGGATGCCATGGAGAATGTGGAGATGCGCCCCTGGGATGGCGTGCGCGCCTCGGGCGGCACCTGGTCCGAGGCCTGCCGCTTCGCCGTGCTGCCCGCGGCCCTGCCGGACCTGCTGAGCTACGCCATGCTGCGCTTCGAGATCAATCTGCGCTCGGCCAGCGTCATCGGCTTCGTCGGCGCCGGCGGCATCGGCGAGGAGCTCTACAAGGTGATCTCCTTCAACTACTACGAGGAGATCAGCGCGATCCTGCTGCTCATCATCCTCTCCGTCATGGTGATCGACATGGTCTCTGAGAAGCTGCGCCGCCGCGTGATCGAGGCCGTGGCATGAGCGGCCTGCGGATGGCTCCCGCCGAGATCGCCGCCTGGCGCGCGCGCCTGCCGCGTGCCTTCGCGCCCGCGCCACGAGGGCAGGCGCTGCGCTGGCTGGGGGGGCTTGCCTTCCTCACCTGGCTGATCGGCACGCTCTGGTGGTTCGACATCTCGCCCCAGCGGATGTGGAACGGGCTGAACGGGCTGCTGGTCATCACCCGGCTGATGATCCCGCCCTCGCCGGGCGAGCAATGGGTGGAAATCCTCCAGGGCCTGGCCGAGAGCCTGGCCATGGCCTTCCTGGGCACCTTCATCGCGGCCCTGATCGCCGTGCCGCTGGGCTTCATGGGCGCCAACAACGTGGTCACCAACACGCTGTTCCGCTTCTCGCTGCGCCGCGTCTTCGACGGCTTCCGCGGCGTGGACCAGCTGATCTGGGCGCTGGCCTATGTGCGCGCGGTGGGCCTGGGCCCGTTGGCCGGCGTGCTGGCCATTGCGACCGCCGATATCGCGGTGCTGGCCAAGCTCTATGCGGAAGCCATCGAGAATGCCGAGAAGAAGCAGGCGGAGGGGATCGCCGCCGCCGGTGGCTCGCCCACGCTGATCATGCGCTTCGGCCTGCTGCCGCAGGTGGCGCCCATCATGCTGGGCCATGCGCTGTATTTCTTCGAGAGCAACACGCGCTCGGCCACCATCCTGGGCGTGGTGGGGGCAGGCGGCATCGGCTTGCAGATCGCCGAGCGCATCCGTGTGCGCCATTGGGATGAGGTGGCCTTCATCATCATCCTGATGGTGCTGATGGTGGCGGCGATTGATTGGCTGTCCGGCAAGCTGCGCCGCCGCCTGATCGGTGCCCGATAAGCCAGGGTGCAGGGAACCAGTTCCCTGCCGGGGGAGTGTGAGGGGGCAGCGCCCCCTCACAGGTTTCAGACGCGCAGCGTGCCCGCCATCGCCGCGCCATAGCGCGCCGCGATCTTGTCCCAAGCCAGGATGTTCCACCAGTTCGAGACATACTCGTTCCGGCGGTTCTGGTAGCGCAGGTAATAGGCGTGCTCCCACACGTCATTGCCCATCAGCACGCGCTGGCCATCCATCAGCGGGTTGTCCTGGTTCGGCCGGGTCGCGATGGCGAGCGCGCCCGAGGGCGTCACCGTCACGAAGGCCCAGCCCGAGCCGAAGACGCCCATGCTGGCGGCGTTGAAGCGGTTGCGGAATTCCGTCATGCCCCCCAGGTCGCGGTTGATGGCGGCCAGCAGGTCGCCCGTCGGCTCGCCGCCCTGACCGCCCATGATCTCCCAGAACATGGTGTGGTTGGCGTGGCCGCCGCCATTGTTGCGGATGGCGCCGCGCACCGCCTCGGGCACGCGGGAGAGGTTCATCAGCAGCTCATCCAGCGGCATGGCGGCGAAGGCATCATGGCCCGCGAGGGCGCGGTTCAGGTTGGCCACCTGGGCGCCGTGATGGAAGCGCCAATGCAGCTCCATGGTGCGCGCGTCGATCGCGGCCTCATTGGCGTCGAAGCCATAGGGCAGGGGGGCCAGGCTGTGCGGGCCGGTGGGCGCGGGCGCCGGGGCGGCGGCGGGGGCCTGGGCGGAAGCGCCCTGGGTCAGCGCGCCAAGGCCAAGGGCGGCGGCGCCGAGCAGCAGGCCGCGGCGGTGGATGAATGCCATGGGTTTCCTCCTCAGGAGATTTGGTCGCGCTAAACTGAGGCTTGCGCCGGGCTTCCGCAAGGCTTCTGGACACCCGGCCCCCCGCGCGCTACCGCCGAAGCAGGACCAACGAGGAAGCACCATGAGCGAAGCAAGCCTGATCCTGAATCGCGAGGGCCATGCCGGCACCATCCTGATGAATCGCCCCAAGGCGCTGAACGCGCTGGACCTGGGCATGATCCGGGATTTCGCCGCCGCCATCGCGCAGTGGAAGGACGACGCCGCGGTGAAGCTGGTTCTGCTGGAAGGCGCCGGCGGCCGCGCCTTCTGCGCCGGCGGCGATGTCCGCGCCGTGCGCGCCGCCGCCGTCGCGGGCGACCGCGCCCCGGTCGAGGCCTTCTTCACCGAGGAATATGCGGTGAATGAGGGCATCGCCCTGTTTCCCAAGCCCTGGGTCTCGCTGATCGATGGCGTCTGCATGGGCGGCGGCATCGGGCTTTCCATCCACAATGGTCCGCGCGTGGTGAGCGAGCACGCGCTGCTGGCCATGCCTGAGACCGCCATCGCGCTCTTCCCCGATGTCGGCACCAGCCACATCCTGCCGCGCCTGCCGGGCAAGCTCGGGACCTGGCTGGCGCTGACCGGCGCGCGGCTTTCGGGGGCGGATTGCGTGCATGCCGGCCTCGCCACGCACCTGGTCCCGCGCGAGCATTTCCCGGCCCTGCGCGCGGCGCTGGTCGAGACCGGCGATGCCGGCGTGATCGAGCGCTTCGCCGCCCCGCTGCCCGAGGCGAGCTTCGCGCCGCATCGCGCGCTGATCGATCACGCCTTCGCGGCCGACAGCGTGCTCGGCATCATCGCCGCACTTGAGGCCGATGGCGGCGAATGGGCGCTCTCCCAGGTGAAGATCCTGCGGCGCATGTCGCCCACCAGCCTCAGCGTCTCGCTGGAATTGCTGAAGCGGGGTGCCACCATGAACCTGCGCCAATGCCTGGATGAGGAGCTGAAGCTGACCCGGACCGTGGTGCACGACCACCCGGATTTCCGCGAGGGCGTGCGCAGCGTGCTGGTGGACAAGGACGGCACGCCGAGCTGGACGCCGGCCACGCTGGAGCAGGTGGACCGCGCGGCGGTGCTCGCGCTCTTCAACTGAGGCCACAGCTCCTGGCTTGTGATCCATGGCTGGGCGGGATGTGGAAAGAAAAATAGGCCTCCGGCCTCACATGCTGCCCGCCAGCACGAGCACCACGCCCGAAACCACCATCAGGGCGCCGGTCACATCCTTGGCCTTCAGCTTCTCGCCCAGGAAGAAGCGGCTGAAGAGCAGGGTGAAGAGGATCTCCACCTGGCCCACGGCGCGCACCAGCGCCACCGGGGCCAGGGCGAAGCCCATGAACCAGCAGCAGGAGCCGGCGGCCGAGAGCGCGCCCACCTTGGCGCTGTCCCGCCAGCTGCGAAACACGGCCATGACCTGCGCGGGCTCGCGCAGCACCAGCCACCCGCCCTGCATCACCGTCTGCATCACATTGGTGACGACGACCGAGAAGAGCGCCTTGAGCAAAGGGTCGCTCCCCGGCAGTTCCATATTCGCCTTGCGCACGCAGATCGCCGTCAGCGCGAAGCAGAAGCCCGCCCCGATGCCACAGAGCGCCGCGGGCTGGCGCGTGGCCTGCCAGAGGTCCCGCGGCTTCATCCCCCGCCCGGCCAGCGAGAGATACATCACGCCCGTGACACTCACGGCGATGCCGAGCCAGGAGAGGACGGACAGCAATTCGCCCAGGATGATCACCGCGATGATCGAGGCCTGCACCGCCTCGGTCTTGGAATAGGCGGTGCCCACGGCAAAGCCGCGCGACGCGAAGGAGGCGATGAGCAGGTTGGTGCCGAAGATCTGCGTGATGCCCGCCAGCGCGCAGAGCAGCAGGAAATAGGGCGTAGGCATGCCAAAGCTGCCGCCAAAGATGAGCCAATAGCTGCCCAGGATCAGCAGCCCGAAGGGCACGCCGTAGAGATAGCGCACCACCGCCGCCCCGTTGAGCGAGAGCTGCCCGCGCAGGCGTTGCTGCAAGGCCGTGCGCCAGGTCTGGAACAGCGCGGCGGTGATGGTGATGGCAACCCAGAGGGGCAAGCGACACTCTTCCTGGTCCGAGGCGGCCAGCATGGCCCCGGCCGCGGCGGAAGGAAACCTCCCTGGGCGGTCAGCCCGGCATGGGCAAGGCGCAGCTCAGCCGGTTCAGCCCATCCGCGCGGTCATAGCGGGCATCCTCGGTCAATTCGCGCACGAGATGCACGCCCAGCCCGCCCACCTCGCGATCCTCCAGCGCGGCGCCGACATCCGGCGCGGCCCGGGCCAGAGGGTCGTATTCCGGCCCGTCATCCTCGATGCAGAGGCCAAGCCGCCCGCCCTCGGGCGTCACGCGCAATTCGAAGAAGCTGGCGCCCTCGGCATGCATGGCGACATTGGCTGCGACCTCCTCGGCCACCAGGGCCAGCCGGGCGGCGATGCCGGGGGCGATGCCGGCCTCCTCGGCATAGGCTTCCAGCGCGTCGAGCAATTCGCTGACGCTTTCCAGCTTGGCGGGCAGGCGAAGGTGAAAGGGTGGCGTTTCCAACAGACAGGCTTCCGACGATTCCCGGGGAAACATAACGAGGTTCCGGCGCGGCTGCCTACTTCCGGCTTGGCGCGGGCCTGGCGCCCGGGGCGGCACCATGAGGGAGCCTGGGTTAATGTATTGAAATAGCGATGAAATACGTCGCCGCGTCAGCCTCGGCGCCCTGGCCGGGCGGCGCGTCGGGGCGCCCATCCCCGCCGCGGATGGGCGCGCTCCTCCGCCAGGCCCGGCTTGCGGCGGCGCGCGTTTGACTCCGCCCCCCGCGCCGCCGGATGCTGCGCGGAACGGAGGAAACCATGACCGACGCCTTGCCCGAGCGCGCCACCGCGACGGAATTCGCCAGCTATCTGGACGGCATCACGCGCCTGGTGCGGGACAAGCTGATCCCCGCCGAGCCGCGCCTGGAAGGCCAGGAAACCCTGCCCGAGGACCTGACCCAGCTGCTGCGGGAGGCGGGCCTCTTCGGCATCTCCATCCCGACGCGCTGGGGCGGCCTCGGCCTGACGATGGAACAGCAGGTGCGCGTGATGTTCGAGGTGACGCGTGCCAGCAGCGTCTTCCGCGCGCGCTTCTCCACCACGATCGGCCTCGGCTCCCAGCCCATCCTTTACAACGGCACGGAGGCGCAGCGCGCCGAATGGCTGCCGCGCATGGCGAGCGGCGAGGTGACGGCCGCCTTCTGCCTGACCGAGCCCGAGGCCGGCAGTGATGCCGGCGGCGTGCGGACCATGGCGGTGCGCGATGGCGACCACTACGTGCTGAATGGCAGCAAGCGCTACATCACCAATGCCCGCCAGGCGCAGGTGCTGATCGTCATGGCCCGCACCGAGGCGGGCACGCGCGATGCCTCGGGCATTTCCGCCTTCATTGTTCCCATCGGCACGAAGGGTGTCAGCTGCGGCCCGGCCGACCGCAAGATGGGCCAGGATGGCAGCGCCACCAGCGAGGTCTTCTTCGACGATGCCCGCGTGCCGGCGGAAAACCTGATCGGCGGGCGTGAGGGTGGCGGCTTCAAGACCGCCATGCGCGGCATCAACCATGCGCGGCTGCATGTCGCCGTCACCTGCGTCGGCCAGGCGCAGCGGCTGATCGAGGAGGCGCTGTTCCACGCCATGAACCGCCGCCAATTCGGTCAGCCTCTGGCCGAATTCCAGCTGGTGCAGGCGAAGCTCGCCGATATGCGGGCCGAGACCCAGGCGGCGCGCAGCATGATCCTGGAAACCGCCCGTGCCTTCGATGCGGCGGGCGAGGCGCAGGGCCCGATCATCGCCGACATCGCCTGCTGCAAGCTCTTCGCCTCCGAGATGGTGGGCCGCGTGGCCGACCACGCCGTGCAGATTCATGGCGGCGCCGGCTGGATGCGCGGCAGCGTCGTCGAGCAATTCTACCGGGATGTCCGGCTCTTCCGCATCTTCGAGGGCGCCTCGGATGTGCAGCGCATGCTGATCGCCAAGGACATGATCAAGGGAGCAAAAGCATGAAGCGCCGCGCGCTTTTCGCGGGCCTCGCCCTGCCGGCGTTGGCCCAGGCCCAGCCGACACAGATGCGCATCATCAGCCCCTATGCGCCGGGCGGAGCCTCGGACACGCTGTCGCGCTTCTCGGCCCAGGCCATCACCGAGGCGATGGGCGTGAATGTCGTGGTGGAAAACCGCCCCGGCGCGGGCGGCAATCTGGGCGCGGAATTCGTGGCGCGCGCGCCGAATGATGGCAGCACCTGGCTCACCATCGCCGCCGCCCATGCCGCGAATGTCACCCTCTATCGGCGTCTCCCCTTCGATGTGGTGCGGGATTTCGTGCCGGTCTGCGTGATCGGCCTCGTGCCCAATGTCCTGGCGGTGAATCCGGCCGTGCCGGTCCGCAGCTTTCCCGAATTCCTCACCTGGGCCGGGGCGCAACCGCAGGGCATCAGCTATGGCAGCGCCGGCATCGGCACGCTGCCGCATCTGCTGATGGAGCTGGTGCGCCATCGTGCCGGCTTCCAGGCGGTGCATGTGCCCTTCCGCGGCTCGGCGCCCGCCATCACGGAGCTGCTCTCCGGCCGCATCCAGGCGACTTTCGAGAACCTGCCCCCCAGCGCGCCACAGATCCGCGCAGGGGGGATCCGCGCCATCGCCATGTCAACCGCGCAGCGCCTGCCCGATTGGCCGGATGTGCCCGCCGTGGCCGAGACCTGGCCCGGCTTTGAGGGCGTGGCCTGGCAGGCGCTGATGGCGCCCGCCGGCACGCCCATGGCCCTGGTGGAGCGCGTGGCCGGCATCGTCCTTGCCGCCACCCAGGCGCAGGCCACGCGGCTGCGCGGCATGGGGATCGAGCCCGGCGGGATTGGTCCGGATCGCTTCCCCGCCTTCCTGCAATCCGAAATCACCAAATGGGCGGAAGCCGTCCGCCTCTCCGGAGCCACCGCCGAATGAAAACCCGCGCGACCGAGATGCTCGGCATCGCCTATCCCATCGTGCAGGGCGGGCTGGCGCGCGTTGCCAAGGCGGAGTTGTGCGCCGCCGTCTCGCAGGCCGGTGGCCTCGGGCAGATCGCCACCGCCGGGCTGGATGGGGCGGAGGCGTTGCGCGCCGAAATCCATCGCTGCCGGGCGCTCACGGACAAGCCCTTCGGCGTGAACTTCCCGCTCGGCCGGATGGACATCACCGCGATGATGGAGGTCGCGCTGGAGGAGCGCGTGCCCGTCATCGCGCTCACCGCCGGCAATCCGGCGCCCTGGATCAAGCGCATCAATGGGGCGGCGAAGATCCTGGTGCTGATCGCGGGGCCGGAACTGGCGAAAAAGGCGGAAGCGGCCGGCGCCGACATGGTGGCAACCGTGGGCTATGAGGGCGGTGGGCATCTCGGCCGCTCGGACGAGACCACCTTCGTCATGGTGCCGCGCGTGGTGCGCGCCGTCTCCATCCCGGTGCTGGCCTCGGGCGGCATCGCGACGGGCGCTGGGCTGCTCGCCGCGCTCTCCCTCGGCGCCGAGGGGGTGGAAATGGGCACGCGCTTCGTCGCCACCGTCGAGGCGCAGACGCATGCCAATTACAAGCAGGCGATCGTGGCGGCCGAGCCTTCGGGCACCATGATCATCAAGCGCTCGCTCGGCATGCCGGGCCGTGCGCTGGTCAGCGCCTATGCGCAGCAGGTCGCGGCGCGCGAGGCGGCGGGCGCGCCGGCCGAGGAGATCGTGCCGATGATCGCGGGCAACGTGAACGCGATCGCGACCGATGAGGGCCGCATGGAAGAGGGCTTCGCCTGGGCCGGCCAATGCGCCGGGCTGATCCAGGAGGTGCTGCCGGCGGGCGAGGTGGTGCGGCGGATGGTAGAGGAGGCGGAGCAGGGGCAGCGGAGGTTGCGGGCGGCCTTCGGTCCGTAAGAAAAAAATGGCCTCCGGCGGCTGGGGCCGGGGCCCCAGACCCCTTGAGTTTTGGGGTCCGGGGCCTCTCGGCCTCGGCCGCCGGAGGCCTTTTCTTGTCCCTGGCGCGGCGCTTGCAAGCCTCCCGGCAACACATCGCCGAGGATCCCCATGCGCCTGACCCTCCTGCTGACCGGCCTGGCCTTGTTCAGCACCGCCGCCCGGGCGGACCCCAGCTATCCCAGCCGCCCCGTGACGATGATCGTCGCCTTCGCGCCGGGCGGCCCCTCCGACACCACGGGCCGCCTGGTGGCCGAAGCGCTCTCCACCCGGCTCGGCCAGCGCTTCGTGGTGGAGAATGTCTCGGGTGCGGGCAGCACCATCGGATCGGCGCGCGTCGCGCGCAGCGCGCCGGATGGCTACACCCTGCTGCTGAACCACCTGGCCCTGCCGGGCGGGGCGGCGCTCTATGCCAGCCTGCCCTATGACACCGCGACGGCCTTCGCCCCCATCGGCCTGATCAATTACGGCCCTCTGGTGCTGATCGGCCGACGGGACCTGCCGGCGAGCGACACGCCGAGCCTGCTGGCCTGGATGCGCAGCCAGGGCGAGCGGCTGAATATGGGGCATTCGGGCATCGGCTCGGCCGTGCATTTGTGCAGCCTGATGATTCAGCACCGGCTGGGCGTGAAGTTCAACGATATCGGCTATCGCGGCAGCGCGCCCGCGCTGCAGGACATGCTGGCCGGCCGCGTGGACACGATCTGCGATCTCTCCACCACCGCCCTGGCCCAGGTGCAGGCCGGCAATGCCCGCCCCTATGCGGTGACGACGCGCACGCGCCTGGCCGCCCTGCCGGACACGCCGAGCTTCGCCGAGGCCGGCTTCCCGGGCTTCGAATTGCTGCTGTGGAACGCGATCTACGCCCCCGCCGGGACGCCGCGGCCGATCATCGATCGGCTGAACGCCGCGCTGCGCGATGCCCTGGCCGACCCCGCCCTGCGCCAGCGCTTCGCCGGCTTTGGCACGGAGGTGTTTCCCGTGGCCGAGCAGACGCCCGAGGCCGCGAATGCCCGGCTTCAGGCCGAGATCGTCGCCATCCGGGAGACGGTGCGCGCCATGGGGGTGCAGCCGGAGCGATAAGGCCAAGTCCCGTTGAGAGGGACCGATGCGGCTTTGGGAAGACGAAAGAAGAAGAGCCTCCGGCGGCTGGCCGCGCGGCGTTCAGTGGCGCGCCGCCGCTCCGGGCAAGGTCGACTCGCCCAGCGTCACCACGAAGCGCTCGATCCGCCCGGTGAAGGCAAAGGGCGGCCGGTAGTCGCGCAGTTCCACCGAGGAGCCGGTGTCGTGCCCGATGTCGAAGCTCTCATCGCCCTGCAGGGCGAAGGGAATGCTGCGCGCCATGGCCTGCCGCGCGACCACGCGGCCATTCACGGAGAGCGTGCCCGTTCCGCCCCGGCCCACCGGCGGCCCGGCGGCCTCGGGCTCGAAGGCAAAGGCGATGCTGTGGCGGCCCGGGGGCAGCGCCTCCGGCGCTTCCCAGCGGATGCGCTCCAGGTCGAGCAGGTTCCAGGTGAAGACCGGCCGTCCCTCCAGCAGATAGAAGCCCCAGCCGGCGAAGCGCCCGCCATGCGTCGCGATCACGCCCTGGGCGCCGCCCGCCGGCACCTCGACCTCCGCCACCAGGCGATAGGCGCGGTTGAGCAGGGAGGGCGCGGCATTGGCCGGCAACCCGCCGCCCGGGCCGCGATAGACGAATTCCCGCCGCCCCGCCGCCGGGCCCGGCCGCGGCGCGATCAGGCGCGGCAGGCTGGTGTTGTCGAGCGGCAGCACTTGGTGGCGCGCCGCCTCCACGAGAAAGCGCTGCTGCATGTCCCGCAGGCGCTCGGGGAACTGCGCCGCGAGGTCCCGCGCCTGCGTCGGATCCTCGTCGAGATTGTAGAGTTCCCAGCTGTAGCCGTTCAGCACATCCTCCGGCGCGGTGCCGCCACTCTCCCAAGGCAGCGTCGGCGGCGTCGTGTTGGCGTACCAGCCCTCGTGATAGATGCCGCGATGGGCCAGCATCTCGAAATGTGCGGTGCGGCGGCGTGAGGGGGCGCGGGCATTCGCGGCATCGAAGCTATAGGCCATGCCGACCCCCTCCATCGGCCGCTGCGCCACGCCGTTGATCGCGCGCGGCTCGGGGATCCGCGTCGCTTCCAGGAGGGTGGGCGCGATGTCGCTCACATGGTGGAACTGGTGGCGGATGCCGCCGCGATCCGTGATCCGGGCCGGCCAGGAGATGGCCATGCCGTTGCGCGTGCCGCCGAAATGCGAGGCGACCTGCTTGGTCCAGCGATAAGGCGTGCTGAAGGCCCAGCTCCAGCCCACGGCGAGGTTGGGGTAGGTGGTCTCATCACCCCAGGCCTCCAGGAAGGGCAGTTGCCGCTCCACCGGGATTTCGACGCCGTTGAAGAAGGCGAATTCATTCGGCGTGCCGCGCAGCTGCCCTTCCGCGCTGCCGCCATTGTCGCCGCTGATGTAGATGATCAGCGTGTTGTCGCTCTGCCCCGCATCGCGCACCGCCTGGATGACGCGGCCGATCTCATGGTCGGTATAGGCGAGGTAGGCGGCGAAGACCTCGGCCTGGCGCGCGAAGAGGCGGCGCTCATCGGCGGAAAGGCTGGCCCAGCGCGGCAGCGTCTCCGGCCAGGGCGGCAGGGCGGCGTTGGGCGGCAGCACGCCCAGGCGCTGCTGGTTGGCGAAGATGCGCTCGCGCAGCACCTCCCAGCCCTCGTCGAACTGGCCACGGAAGCGGGCGATCCATTCGGGCGTGGGGTGGTGGGGCGCATGCGCGCCGCCCGGTGCGTAATGGATGAACCAGGGACGGTTGGGCGTCACCTCGGTCAGCAGGCGGATATGGGCGATGGCTTCCTCCGCCATGGCCGTCGTCAGATTCCAGCCGGGCTGGCCTTCGAAGGGGAGGATGCGCGTGGTGTTGCGATAGAGATTGCCCGGCTCCCACTGGCTCGTCTCACCGCCCATGAAGCCGTAGAAAAAATCGAAGCCGAGGCCGGTGGGCCAGCGCGCGAAGGGGCCGGCCGGGCTCGTCTCCCAGGGCGGCGTGTTGTGGTTCTTGCCGAACCAGGCGGTGGCATAGCCATTCTGCCGCAGCGTCTCGGCGATGGTCGCGGTATCCGCGCCGATGATCGCGTTGTAGCCGGGGAAGCCCGTGGAGAGCTCGGCGACGGCGCCGAAGCCCACGGAATGCGGGTTGCGCCCGGTCAGCAGCGAGGCGCGCGTGGGCGAGCAGAGCGCCGTGGTGTGGAATTGCGTGTAGCGCAGCCCCGCCTGCGCGACCTCCTCCAGCGCCGGCGTCGGGATGACGCCGCCAAAGGTCGAGGGCGCGCCGAAGGCCACGTCATCCGTGATGATCAGCAGGATATTGGGCGCGCCCTCGGGTGCCGCGAGCGTGGGGGGCCAGGCGGGGATGCTGTCGCGCGCTGCGGGCTGGATGCTGCCGGCGAAGGGCGCGGGCGGCTGCGGCAGGATGCGCGAGTTGGGGAATTCCAGCGCCGTGGGTGAGCCCGGCGTGCCGCGCAATTCCTGCGCGCCGACAGGCCCGGCCATCCCGGCGACACCAAGCAGAAGGCTGCCCGCGAGGCTCAGCCAGGGGCGCCCGCGCCTCTCATCCTTGGGGTGCTGCGCCGTGAAGACACGCCCCGCGCCTGTGACGGAACACCCCTGCATCTGCCGTGTCATTGCTCTTGCTGTCCCCCGCGCCCGACGCGCGCCAACCATGTCCGCCTTGCGCGAAGCAACGGCGATGTCTTGTCGGCAATGATCGCGGGCCAGCCGCCGCTTTGCCTTGATGTGGCGCAACGCCCTGGCTCCCCTGGCGCGCTAAGCGTGACGTGGAAACGTCACGCGGCGTTGGGCCAAAGCAAAACAAGGAAAGTTCGGGATGAGCACAGAGCATGGGCGCGGAATGGTCATGGCCGCTGCGGTGAGCGGGTTGATGGCCATGGCGCTGCCCGCTTCCGCCCAGGCGCCGATTCCCGGCACGGAGAGCTGGGCCGTGACCCTATCACCCTATGTGTGGTTCTCCGGCATGAGCGGGGAGATCTCGGTTCCCGCGGGCTCGGTGGATTTCAGCGCGAGCTTCGGCGACATCTTCCAGACCCTGAAGTTCTCGATGATGGGCCTGGCCGAGGCGCGGCGCGGCAATCTGAGCATCGTGATGGACACGCTCTACCTCAACCTGCAGCAGGGCGTTCCGGTGCCGGGAAGCCACGGTGCTTTCAGCGGTGGCAGCGTGCGCACGCAATCGGCGGAAATCTCGGCCATCGGCCTCTACACGCTCACCGAAGCGCCAAGCGGGCGGCTTGAGCTGGGCGGCGGGCTGCGCGGCTGGTGGTTCAACACCGCGCTCACCTACAGCCCGGGCCTGCTGCCCGGGCGCAGCACGGACAGCACGACGAGCTGGGTGGATCCCATCTTCGCCGCGCGTGGGGTGTTGCGGCTGACCGACAGCCTCTCCTTCACCGCCTATGGTGATGTGGGCGGCTTCGGCGTGGGGTCGCAATTCACCTGGCAGGCCATGGGCACGCTGGATTGGCGGGTGAATGAGCGGCTCAGCGCCTCCATCGGATACCGCCACATCCACATCGACTATTCGAAAGGGCGCGCGGAGATCGGCATTGACCTCTCCGGTCCGATCATCGGCGCCAGCTACCGCTTCTGACGCCGGCGAACGAAGCAGGCCGGCCCGCCGGCCGCTTCAGCGCCGGACGATGATCCGGATCGGCCCGGGCTCGATGCCCATCTTCCGCAGCCGGCGGCGGCGCCACCAGAGCGAGAGGGCGGCGATGCTGCCGGCCGCGATGGCCACGGGCAGCAGCAGCCCGATGAAGAAGATGGCGACCGCCACGAGCAGCAGCCCGCCCGCCGCGATGGCGACGAGCATGGCGATGCCCCCCATCCGCGCGAGCAGGAGGTTGAAACCGCTGGGCTTCGGCGCTTCCCGGAACTCGCCCTCAGGCGTCATGTCCAGCACCGGCCGAGGGTGCGTCGGATTGTTCATGGCCTCCATGTTGCCCTGCCGCCTGTCCGCTTCAAGCCCCGTTTGCGGCGGGCGGCGGGCCAGCCTAAACGGAGGGCGCTGAAGGAGATTCCCATGCCGCTTCTGGGCTGCATCGCCGATGATTTCACCGGGGCCACCGACCTCGCCAGCACGCTGGTGCGCCAGGGCATGCGCGCCGTGCAGGTGATCGGCGTGCCAGACGGGCCCTTGCCGGAGGCGGATGCGGTGATCATCGCGCTGAAATCCCGCACCATCCCGGCGCGGGAGGCGGTGGCGCAGTCGCTCGCCGCCTGTGACGCGCTGCTGGCGGGCGGCGCCACGCAGATCCTCTTCAAATACTGCTCCACCTTCGACAGCACGGAGGCGGGCAATATCGGCCCGGTGGCGGAAGCCCTGCTGAAGCGGCTGGACGCGCCCTTCGCCATCGCCTGCCCGGCCTTCCCGACCAATGGGCGCACCATCTACCAGGGCCATCTTTTCGTCGGCGGCAATCTGCTGAACGAGAGCGGCATGGAGAACCACCCGCTGACGCCGATGCGCGACGCCAATCTGGTCCGCGTGCTGGGGCGGCAGAGCGAGGGCAGCGTCGGCCTCATCCCCTTCACCGTGGTGGAGCGCGGCGCCGCCGCCATTCGCGACGAGGTGACGCGCCTGCGCGACGCCAATCGCCGCTTCGCCATCGCGGATGCCATCACCGACGCGCATCTCATGGCGCTGGGCGAGGCCTGTGCGCGGCATGCGCTGATCACCGGCGGCTCGGGCATCGCCATGGGCCTGCCGGAGAATTTCCGCCGCAGCGGCCAATTGCCCGCGCGCATGGATGCCGGCGCGCTGCCGGAGGTGGGTGGGTTCTGCGCCGTCGTCGCCGGCTCCTGCTCGCGCGCCACGCTGGGGCAGATCGGCATCGCGCGGGACCATGTGCCCGTGCTGGAGCTGGACGCGCTGGCGACACCCGATGCCGCGGCGCTGGCGCGCCAGGCGCGGGCGTGGATGGCGGGCAAGCTCGACGCCGCGCGCCCCATCGTCATCGCGGCCTCCTCCACGCCCGAGCGCGTGGCGGCCTTGCAGGACAAGCTCGGCCGCGATGCCGCGGGCGCGCTGGTCGAGGAGGCCATGGCGGAAATCGCCGATGACCTGGTGAAGGCCGGCGTGCGCCGCCTGGTGGTGGCCGGCGGCGAGACCTCGGGCGCCGTGGTGCAGCGGCTGGGTGTGGCCAGCCTGCGCATCGGCGCCGAGATCGATCCCGGCGTGCCCTGGACGCACGCCACGCCCCCCACCGCGCCCGAGGGGCTGCTGCTGGCGCTGAAGAGCGGCAATTTCGGTGCCCGCGATTTCTTCCTGAAGGCCTTCAGCTGAGCATGCGCGAGGAAGACCAGCGCCAGCTCCTGGTGCGCCTCGGCGCCTCGCTCTTCGAGCGCGGCTACAGCGTCGGCAGCGCCGGCAATATCAGCGTGCGCCTGGCCGATGGCTACCTGATGACGCCGACCAACTCCTCGCTCGGCCGGCTGGACGCCGCGCGGCTGAGCCGGCTGGATCGCGATTGGAACCACATCGGCGGCGACAAGCCGACGAAGGAGGTGTTCCTGCACCGCGCCTTCCTCGATGCCCGGCCCGATGCCGGGGCGGTGGTGCATCTGCACTCGACGCATGCCACCGCGATCTCCTGCCTGGAGGAGGCGGTGATCCCGCCGCTGACGCCCTACTTCGTGATGCGGGTGGGCCGCAGCCTGCCGCTCATTCCCTATTACCGGCCCGGGGATGCGGCGATGGAACCCGCCATCCACGCGGCGGCCAGGACGGCCAAGGCCGTGCTGCTGGCCAATCACGGCCCGGTGATCTGCGGCGCCACGCTCACCGATGCGGTGAATGCCGCGGAGGAGCTGGAGGAAGCCGCCAAGCTCGCGCTCATGCTGCGCGCCCTGAACCCCCGCCTGCTCACGCCCGCGCAGGTGGATGATCTTCTCAACACCTTTGGATAGGAATTTCCATGGACCGTACCGCCCCCACCGAACACCCCGTGCTGCCCGCCATCGCCGCCCGCTGGAGCCCGCGCAGCTATCTCGACACGCCGGTCTCGGATGCCGACCTGCATTCCGTGCTGGAAGCCGGCCGCTGGGCCGCCTCGGCCTATAACGAGCAGCCCTGGCAGTATCTGGTGACGCGCAAGAATGTGGAGCCCGAGGCCTTCGCGAAGCTGCTCGGCTGCCTCGTGCCGTTCAACCAGGGCTGGATCGGCGCGGCCCCTGTTCTCATGCTGGCCTGCGCGCGGCTGAACTCGGCCGGCAATGGCAAGCCCAACCCCTGGGCGCATTACGATGCGGGCCAGGCGAGCAGCGCCATGGCGATCCAGGCGGCGGCGCTGGGGCTGCAGCTGCACCAGATGGCCGGCTTCGATGCGGCCGCCGCGCGCGCGGCCTTCGGCATCCCCGAGGATGTGGCGCCGATCGCCGCGATGGTGCTGGGCACGCCCGGCCCTGCCTCCGCCCTGCCGGAGCAGCTGGCCCAGCGCGAGACGGCGCCGCGCGCCCGCAAGCCGGCGAGCGAGATCTTCTTCATGGGCCAATGGGGCTGAAGCTGCGGGGCTGAATCGGCCCATCAAAAAAGGCGCCACCCGATGGGTGGCGCCTCCTTTCGCATCACGCCCTGCGGCGTGAGGCGCAGCCCTCAGCTCGTCGGCGTCTCGGAGGTGGGCGCGGGGGCGGGCGCCGGGGCAGCGGCGGCAGCGGCGGCCTTCTTGGCCGCGCGCGTGGCGGCGGCCTTCTTCGCGGCCTCGGCGCGCTTCGGATCCTTCGCGGGCGCGGCCTTCACGGCCGGGGCCTTGGCCGCCGGCTTCTTGGCGGGAGCAGCCTTCTTCGCGGGAGCGGCCTTCTTGGCAGCCGGCTTCTTGGCGGCGGCGGCGGCCTTCTTCGGTGCGGCCTTCTTCGCGGGGGCGGCCTTCTTGGCAGCCGGCTTCTTGGCGGCGGCGGCCTTC
>JAIYDS010000143.1 GCA_027487385.1 Acetobacteraceae bacterium
ACGGTCCGTGCCTCGGCAACGCCCATCATCAGCGCCACGACCAGGGTCGCGGCCCGCCAGAAAGCCTTCATTCGATGTCTCCCGAACCCCGGCCCGCCCGGCCGGAAACGCCCGCTATAGGGGGGGACGCGCCTCGGGGGAAGCCTCATCCGCCTCGCCGCTGGCCCATTCCTTGATCAGCGTATAGCCCAGCGCCAGCAGCACCGGCCCCAGGAAAAGCCCGAGGAAACCAAAGGCCAGCACGCCGCCCAAGGCACCCAGGATGGTCAGCAGCAGCGGCAGATCGGCGCCCTTCGAGATGAACCAGGGCCGGATGATGTTGTCCACCGAGGAAATGCCGAGGCCCCCGTAAAGCGCCAGGAAGATGCCCCAGCCGATGCTGCCGGTGGCCAGCAGCCAAATGGAGGCCGGAATCCAAACCAGCGGCGCCCCCACCGGCAGGATGGAGATGACGCCTGCGATCACCGCCAGCAGCACCGGCTGCGGCACGCCCGAGATCCAGAGGCCGAAGAAGGTCATGAAGCCCTGGGCCACCGCCGTCCCCAGCATGCCATAGACCACGCCGCGGGTGACATTGCCGGTCAATTCCCAGAGATGGGGGGCGCGGGGACCCGCCAGCCGCTCCAGCAGCCCATAGGCGCCCCGGGCCAGCGCCGGGCCGTCTTTATAGATGAAGAAGGCGAGCAGGATGGCGATCAGCATCTCCGCCACACCCGAGAGCAGGCCCAGCAGCAGCGAGAGCGCGAATTGCGCGATATCGCCGGCATAGGGCCGGATGGTCGCCACCAGATGCGAGGCATCGCCGGCGAGCGCCTGCCACCAATCATTCAGGTAAGGCCCGGCCATGGGGATCATGAGGAAAACGCCGGAGAGATCGGGCAGGCCCTCGCTGAAGACGCGCACCAGCCAGTTGCGGATGCCCTCGATATCCTCGCGCCGCACGGGGGTGGCGAAGACGAGTGGCAGGCCGATCAGCAGGAATTCCGCCGCGACCATGACGCCGGCGGCGCTGCCCCGGCCCAGCCGCAGCCGGTCCGTCAGGAAGCGAAAGGCCGGCCAGGTGCAGAAGACGAGGATCACCGCCCACATCAGGGCCGAGATGAAGGGCTTCAGCACCAGGAAGCAGCCCATGGCCAGGGCCGCCGCCGCCAGGAAACCGACCAGCCGCGCCAGCTGTTCCTTGCTCTCCATGATCCACCCTTTGCCCTGAAGCGCCCAAGGGCCCTAGAATGGCGCGGTGAACATCCTGGCACCACCCCGGCCGCGGCTTTCGGTCGAGATCGTCTTCGATCTCGTCTGCCCCTGGTGCTACCTGGGCATCCGCCGCCTCATGCGCGTCCTGGCCGAGCGGCATGACCTGCAGCCCGACCTGCAATGGCGCCCCTTCCTGCTGAACCCCGAGATCGCCCCCGGCGGCGTCCCCCGGCAGGATTGGCTGGCCCGGAAATTCGGCGGCGAGGACCGCGCCCGCCGCCTGCATGGCACCATCACCGAACTCGGCCGCGTCGAGGGCATTCATTTCCGATTCGACCTGCTGCGCCGCGTGCCCGCCAGCCTGGACGCGCATCGCCTGCTGCGCTGGGCCAGCCGCCAATCCCCGGTGGACCGCCTGGTCGAGCGGCTCTTCGGCGCCTATTTCTGCGAGGGGCTGGATATCGGCCAGCACGCGACCCTGGCCGCCCTGGCCGCCGAGGAAGGCTTCGACGCCGTGGCCGCGCTGCGCTTCCTGGCCGGCGCGGGCGAGACGGAATGGGTGCATCTGGAAAACCTGCGCGCCCATCGCCTTGGCATCAATGGCGTCCCCTGCTTCCTGGTGGATGGGCAGCACGCCATCGCCGGCGCGCAGGAGCCCGAGGTGCTGGAACGCCTGATCGAAGTGGCGCTGGCGGCGGGCTGAGCCTGATCGTCTTTGGTGCTTCACCAAAGACGTGAATCAGCCTCGCAATACGGCCTTCCCCTACTCCACCCGCGCCCCGCTGTCCCGCGCCGCCTGCGCCCAGATCGGCGCATCCCGTCGCAGCTGGGTCGCGAATTCCTCGGGGCCCAGCCCGGTGAAGAGCAGCCCCATGCTGGCCAGCCGCTCGCGGCCCTGGGGCGGGCGGATCACGCTCAACACCGCATCGGCCAGGCGCTGGATGATGGCGGGCGGCGTGCCGGAGCGCATGACCAGCCCGTTGAAGCCAAGGATGTCCAGCCCGCCGGCGAAGCCCAGCTCCTGGAAGGTGGGCACATCCGGCAGGGGGGCGATGCGCTGCGTGCCCGTCACGGCCAGCGCCTTGAGGCGGCCATCCGCCACCTGCGGGATGCTCACCGCCTCGTCATTGATGGACATGAAGGCATGGCCCGCCAGCACATCCTGCACCGCGGCAGCCGAGCCCCGATAGGGCACATGGGACATTCGCACCCCCGCCGCCTTCTCCAGCATGGCGCCATAGAGATGCGAGGCGGAGCCGATGCCGAAGGAGGCATAGGTCAGCTCGCCCGGCCTTTGCCGCGCGAGCGCGATGAGCTGCGCCAGGCTGTTGATGCCGCGATCCGGCCGCACCGTCAGCACCAGCGCCGCCGTGCCGAACTGCACCACGGGCGCCATGTCCCGGAAGGTGTCATAGGGCGGGCCCGGGTGGATCACCGGATTGATCAGCGTGGTCGAGGCATTGACGTAGAGCAGGGTATAGCCGTCCGCCGGCGCGTTCAGCACGAATTGGGTGCCGATGATGCCCTGCGCCCCGGCCCGGTTCTCGACGATGATGGGCTGCGGCAGCAGCGGGCGCAGCGCCTCGGCCAGCCAGCGCGCCACCACATCCGTCTGCCCGCCCGGCGGATAGGGGGCGACGAGGCGGATCGGGCGGTCGGGCCAGCTTCCCTGCGCCAGGGCGGGCGAAGCGAGCGCGGGCGTGGCCAGGAACAGCGCCGGCAGGGCGCGGCGGTGAAGCGTCATGGGCATCCTCCAGGGAGCCTCTGGGCGGGCTCCTGCCAGGGAGGCTAGGACGACCGGGTGGGTTTCACCAAGCAGAACCGCGCGCGCCGGCCGGCGTCACCGCGCCGCCACCAGATCGGGCATGGAGGTCCGCAAATCGGCGTAACACAGGGCGCAGGTCTTCATCTCCAGATGCTCCCCCCGCGCGAAGCGGGCGCGGACCTTGGCCCGAGGAAGGTTGTGGAGAACCTCCTCCAGCGAGGATTCGGCCAGGTTGCCAATCACCTCGCGCCGCGCGAAATCCTGGCAGCAGACCAGCACCGCCCCATCGCAATCCACGATCAGGTCATCCAGCACCTGCGGCCCGCAGCGAATGGGCTGGGGGTCGAGGGCGAGGCTGCGGAACAGGCGCTGATCCTTCGAGCAGCGGCTGGAGAGGGGGTCGAACTCCACCTTCAGCGCGCCCTGGCCCTGGAAGTATTCGCGAATATCATCGAGTTCATCGAGGTTCAGCCGGCTGACCGGCACGCTGATGATCACCTGGCCCGGGAAGCTGCGCATGATCTCGTCGCATTTGGGCAGCACGCGGTTCAGCCGAAGCGGCGCCATGAGGCGTTGGTAGACGTCCGGACGCAAGGATTCGATATGCACCGAGATGATGCTGACCCAGCGCCTCAGCGCCTGATGCTTGCCCCGGTTGAACGCCGCGCCATTGGTGTTCACCACGATCCTCGTCCCCGGCAGGGCCTTGCGCAGCAGCCGCGCCCGCGCGACGACATGCGGATCAACCAGCCCATCGCCGAAGAGGCCGAAGCTCACCTGGTCGGTGACGATGATCCCGCCGTCCCGCAGTTCACGCACCAGTTTCTCGAACAGCGCCATGGGCATGGTGTTGCGCGGCGCAGCCTCGGTCTCCGGCTTGTTGGTCGGGCAATGGAGGCAGGAGGCGTTGCAGGTCCCGGTGGTGCCGATCATGATGTTGCGCAGAACGCGCAGCGGCGGTGGCTCGGTGCTGCCATCATAGCGGGCTATGGCGGCATCGCGCTCCATTCGCGCGGCCTGGCGCGAGATGCGGGGGTGGCGTGGCGCCAAGGCGCTGGCCCTGCGGATCCAGGTCAGCGCCTCCTCCGTCCGGCCGACCATCTGCAGCACCCGGGCCATGCCAAAAGGGGGCTCGGCCGAGTTGGGCGACAACTCGGCGGCCTGGCGGAAGGCGGCCAGCGCGGCATCCGCCTGGCCGCGCCGCTCCAACGCATAGGCGAGATAGCGATGGGCATCCCCGCTGCGGGGGCTGAGGCGGCAGGCCTGCCGGTAGGCGGCCTCGGCCGCCGGGAAATCCCAGCAGCGCAGGGCGGCATGGCCCAGCATCGTCCAGGGCCAAGTGATCTTCGGATGGCGCTCCACCACCGCGCCGAAGGCGATGCGTGCCTTGGACCAGTCCCGCCTGCCCGCGGCCAGCAGCCCACGGCCCAGGAGAGGTAAGGTGGCAGGCGTCAGGATCAGGCGAAGCGGGCTCTGGCGGTCCATCCGGCGGTCCCTGGCTGAAGCCTGACCAGGATGCGTGGAATCCGGCCCCTTGGGAAGGATGAGATGGCCTGGACCGAGGCGCCTTCGCCTCAGGCGGCCTTCGCCTGCTCCACCACCCGCACCAGGTTCGCGACCAGCCCGCGCGCTGCCTTCACCCGCGCATCGAAGGGCAACTCCCGCAGCAGCGCCAGCTTGTGGTCCGGCCGCAACGAGACCAGGCCCTTCTGGCTGGAGACCCAGGCGACCAGCCCGGCGGGATTGGCGAAGCGGTTCTTGTGGAAGGCGATGACGACGCCCTTTGGCCCCGCATCCACCTTCTCCACCCCGGCCGCGCGGCATTGCAGCTTGAGGCCCACCACCTGGAGCAGATTCTCCACCTCGGGCGGAATGGGCCCGAAGCGGTCGGCGAATTCGGCGGCGATGGCCTGCACCTCGGCATCCGTCTCCAGCGCGCCGATGCGGCGGTAGAGGCCCAAGCGCACCGGCAATTCCTGCACGTAATTCTCGGGGATCAGCACGGGCAGGCCGAGGTTGATCTGCGGCGTGAATTTTCCGTCCACCTCGCGCGCGCGCTTCGAGCCGGCGCGCAGATCGGCCACGGCTTCCTCCAGCATCTCCTGATACAGCTCGATCCCGACCTCGCGGATCTGGCCCGATTGTTCCTCGCCCAGCAGATTGCCCGCGCCGCGAATATCCAGGTCGTGGCTGGCCAGCGTGAAGCCGGCGCCGAGATTGTCCAGCGTCTGCATCACCTCCAGCCGCTTTTGCGAGGTGGGGCTGAGGCGGTGATGCGGCGGCCAGGTGAGGTAGGCATAGCCACGCTGCTTGCCGCGCCCGACCCGCCCGCGCAGCTGATAGAGCTGGCCCAGGCCGAACATGTCCGCGCGGTGGATGATCAGCGTGTTCACCGCCGGCATGTCCAGGCCGGATTCCACGATGTTGGTGGCGAGCAGGATGTCGTATTTCCCGTCGCCGAATTCGGTCATCACCTGTTCCAGCTCGGTCGGCGCCAGGCGGCCATGCGCCTGCACCACACGGGCCTCTGGCGCCACTTCGGCGAGCCGCTCATACATCTTCGCCATGTCCTCGATGCGCGGGACGACGACGAAGACCTGGCCACCGCGGAATCGCTCGCGCTGCACCGCCTCGCGCAGCACCAGGGAATCCCAGGGCATGATGAAGGTGCGCACGGCCAGGCGATCCACCGGGGGTGTCGCGATCACGCTCATCTCCCGAACGCCGGAGAGCGCCAGTTGCAGCGTGCGCGGGATGGGCGTGGCGGTCAGCGTCAGCACATGCACGCCGGCTTCGAGTTCCTTCAGCCGTTCCTTGTGCTTCACGCCGAAATGCTGCTCCTCATCCACGATGACGAGGCCGAGATTGTCGAAGCTGATGGTCTTGCCCAGCAGGGCGTGGGTGCCGACGACGATATCCACCTCGCCCGCCGCCAGCGCCGCCTTCACCTGGTTGGCTTCCTTCGCCGTCACCATGCGCGAAAGCTGCGCCACCTTGATGGGCAGGCCCGCGAAGCGCGCGGTGAAGATGCGGTGATGCTGGCGCGCCAGCAGCGTGGTGGGGACCACGACCGCCACCTGGGAGCCGGACATGGCGACGGTGAAGGCCGCGCGCAGCGCCACCTCCGTCTTGCCGAAGCCGACATCGCCGCAGATCAGGCGATCCATCGGCTTGCCGGAGGCGAGGTCCTCCAGCACATCGGCGATGGCGCGGGCCTGATCGTCGGTCTCGACATAGGGGAAGCGGGCGCAGAATTCGTCCCAGGCGCCTTCGGGCGGCGCCATCATCGGCGCCTCGCGCGTCTGGCGTTCGGCGGCGATGCGGATCAGGGCGCCGGCCATGTCCGCGATGCGCTGCTTGGCCTTGGATTTGCGCGCCTGCCAGGAGGCGCCACCCAGCTTGTCCAGCGCCACACCGCCGGTCTCGCTGCCGAAGCGGCTCAGGATCTCGATATTCTCGACGGGGACAAACAGCTTGTCATTGCCGTCATAGATCATCCGCAGGCAGTCATGCGGCGCGCCGCTCACCTCGATGGTGGCCAGCCCATCATAGCGGCCGATGCCGTGATCCTGATGGACCAGCAGGTCGCCCACCTCGATCTGCGTGGCATCGGCGATGAACTGGTCGGCGCGCTTCTTCTTCCGCGCAGGCCGCGCGATGCGCTCGCCCAGCAGATCTTGTTCCGCGGTGATGGAGAGTTTTTCCGCCGTGAAGCCGCGCTCCAGGCCGAGGATGCCCACGCCAATGGTGCCGGGCGTGAGGCGCTGGAAGGCGTAGTAGTCGTCCACCGGCTCGGCCGTGACGCGATTTTCGCGCAGCAGGGTGACCAGGCGCTCGCGCGAGCCACGGGTCCAGGCGGCGAGCATGGGTTGCCGGCCGCGGCCGCGCTCGGTCTCGGCGTGGGCGGCATAGGCGGAGAAGAGGTTCTCACCGGCCTGGCGGATTTCGGTGAAGAGGCGCCCTGCCCTGCCGCCGGCATCGAAGCCCTCGGCGCCGTCCGGCTTATGGAAGGGGGAGAAGTTGAACTGCTTCCCCTGCGCCAGCATCGCATTCCAGCCGGCACGGTCAAGGTAGAGGCGGGCCGGTGGCGCCGGGCGATAGGGCACCTCGCCCTCGCTCAGCCGGGCGGGGATGCGGCGGGCCTCGTAATGGTCCTGGATCATCTCCAGCCGGGCGTTCAGCGCCTCATCCGCCTGGCCGTCCAGGCTGACCGAGGCGCCGGGCAGGTAGTCCAGCAGGGTTTCCATGGTGGCGTGGAAGAGGCCCGCCCAATGCTCCATGCCCGGATGGCGCCTGCCGGCGCTGATGGAGACATAAAGCGGGTCCTCGGCCGCCGCATTGCCGAAGAGCTCCCGATAGCCGGTGCGGAAGCGCTCGATGGAGGCGGCATCCAGAAACACCTCGCCCACCGGGCGCAAGGTCAGACGGTCCACATGGGCGCCGCTGCGCTGGGTGCCGGTGTCGAGGCGGCGGATGCTTTCAATCTCATCGCCAAACAGGTCGAGCCGCAGCGGATCGGCCTCGCCCGAGGGGAAGAGGTCCAGGATGCCGCCGCGCACGGCGTATTCGCCGGGCTCCATCACGGTGCCGGTGCGGTTGTAGCCGTTGGATTCGAGGAAGGCAGTGATCTGCTCGATGCTGGCGCGGCCGCCCTTGCGCAGCAGCAGGGCCGAATTGGCGAAGGCGGTGCGCGGCGGCACGCGCTGGATCAGGGCGTTCACCGTGGTCAGCACGATGCGCGGGCGTGCGGGCGGCGCGGTGAGTTCGGCCAGCGTGGCCACGCGCTCGGCGATCAGTTCGGGGTTGGGCGAGACGCGGTCATAGGGAAGGCAATCCCAGGCGGGCAGGCGCAGGATTTCGGCCTCGGGCATGAAGAAGCCCAGAGCGTCGGCCATGCGGGCCATGCGGGCATCGTCGCGGCAGACATGGAGCACGGGCTCCTGCGTTTCGGCCCGGCGCTGGCGGAGAAGAAGCGCGTCGTATCCTTCCGGCGCGCCGTAAACATTAAGGGTCACTTCAAATGATCCGGCATCCCGGCCCCCGGCGCGGCGCTCTCCGCCACGATGCGATCGAACAGCGGCCCGCGCACCTCGGGGGGCGTGGGGCGGCGGCCGGAGAACCAGTCGGCGAGGTCCACATCCGGCAATTCCATGATGCCCTCCAGCTCATCCAGCTCATCGGGCGTCAGGGCGCCGATATGCCGGCGGACGAAGCCGCCCAGGATCAGGTCGCACTCCTTCGTGCCGCGATGCAGCGCGCGGAAGAGCATGCGGCGTTGGCGATGGGGAAGCTCGGGGGTTTCGTCAGGACTGCTCACGGGTGGCATATAGGCCCCCGTGAGCCAGAGTGTCAGCCTCCCGCGCCTGTTTGATCCGCTCGAAACCCTCACGGGCGTCGGGCCGAAGCGGGCTGCGCTCATCGCCAAGGCCTGCGGCGGCCCAAGGATTCTGGACCTTTTGTTCCATCTGCCCGACCGCATCGCGAGCCGCATGCGGGTCAGCCATCCCGCCGAAGCGCAGCCCGAGACCGATGCCGTGCTGCGCGTCACCCCCATCGCGATTCGCAGCGCCGTCAGCCGCGCGACGCGCCGCCGCTATGTGGAAGTCCGCACGGCCGAGGAAGTGACGCTGCGCTTCATGCAATCCAACTTGGGCTGGATTGATAAGCTGCTGCCGCGCGGCGAGGCGCGCTGGATCTCCGGCCGCATCCGGCCCGAGGGCGATGGCTGGTCCTGCATCAGCCCCGATGTGGCCGCCGATGAGGCCGCCTTCCCCAGCCTGGAGGCGATCTGGACCCTGACCGATGGGCTGAAGCGCGGCCATCTGGCGCCGGCGGTGATGGCAGCGCTGAAGCTGCTGGAAGCCCCGCCCGAATGGCAGGATGCGCCCTTGCAGGCCCGCGAGCGCTGGCCCGGCTTCGCCGAGGCTTTGCGCGCCCTGCACGCCCCCCAGGCCCGACCCGACGAAAAGCCCTGGGAGCGCCTCGCTTATGACGAGGCGCTGGCCGGCCAATTGGCGCTCGCCCTGCTGCGCCGCCGCAACCGGGACACGCCCGGCCGCGCGCTGGATGGCGATGGCAGCCTGCGCGCCCAGGCGCTGGCCGCCTTCGGCCATGCCCCCACGCCGGACCAGGCCCAGGCGCTGGCCGAAATCTCGCGCGACATCGCCGCCCCGCGCCGCATGCTGCGCCTGCTGCAAGGCGATGTCGGCTCGGGCAAGACGCTGGTGGCAGTGCTGGCCATGCTCCAGGCCGTCGAGGGCGGGGCCCAGGCGGCGCTGATGGCGCCCACGGAAATCCTGGCGCGGCAGCATTTGCGCACGCTGGAAAAGCTCTCCCCCGTGCCGGTGGCGCTGCTGGCGGGCTCGGTGAAGGGGGCGGAGCGGCGGCGGGTGCTCAAGGGCTTTGCCGATGGCTCCATCCCCATCGCCATCGGCACCCATGCGCTGTTCCAGCAGGGGGTGGAGTTCCGCGACCTCGGCCTCGCCGTGGTGGATGAGCAGCACCGCTTCGGCGTGGCGCAACGCCTGGAACTCGCGGGCAAGGGTGCGCAGGCGGATATGCTGGTGATGACCGCCACCCCCATCCCGCGCACGCTCCAACTCACCCAATGGGGCGAGATGCAGGTCAGCCGCATCGCGGGCAAGCCACGCGGCCGCCAGCTGATTGCCACGCGCATCGCCAGCGCCGCCCGCCTGCCCGAGATCATCGCCCGGCTGCGGGACGCGCTGGGCCGGGGCGAGCGCGCCTATTGGGTGGTGCGCGCCATCCAGGGCGGCGAGCATGATGACAGCATCGCCGCCGAAACCCGCTTCGCCGAACTCTCGGAGCTGTTTCCCGGCCTGGTCGGCCTCGCCCATGGCGAGCTGGAGATGGAGATGCGCGAGGGCGCGCTGCGGGACTTCGCCCAGGGCCGCACGCAGATCCTGGTCGCCACCACCGTCATCGAGGTCGGCGTGGATGTGCCCGAGGCCACCATCATCCTGATCGAGCAGGCCGAGCGCTTCGGCCTCTCCGCCCTGCACCAGTTGCGCGGCCGGGTCGGGCGTGGCTCCAAGCCCTCCGCCTGCCTGCTGGTGCATTCCGAATCGCTCTCGGAGCGCGAGCGGGAGCGGCTGCTCATCCTGCGCGACACGGAGGATGGCTTCGTCATCGCCGAAGAGGATCTGCGCCTGCGCGGCGGCGGCGAGGCGCTGGGCACCCGCCAGGCCGGCCAGGCCCTGTTCCGGCTGGGGCTGCGCGGCGAGGATGAGGCGGCGGCCAGCCGCGCCGCCACCCGCCAGAACGCGCTGATCGAAATGGCGGCAACCGATGCCGAGGTGCTGCTGACCATAGACCCCCGCCTGGCCTCGCCGCGCGGGCAGGCCGCCCGCCTCCTGCTGCGGCTGTTTGACAAGCAGGACGCGGTGGGGCTCCTGGCGGCCGGGTGACTTGAAATCCTTGTCCGGTTTTTTAAATCGGCTGGCCGAACCGGGAGAGAGCGGCTTGACTGTGACCACCGAACACGCGGGCCTGATCGA
>JAIYDS010000181.1 GCA_027487385.1 Acetobacteraceae bacterium
ACGTCTCGATGGATGTCGAGCTGATCGCGCCGATCGCGATGGATGAAGGCCTGCGCTTCGCGATCCGCGAGGGTGGCCGCACCGTCGGCGCCGGCGTCGTCGCCAGCATCTCGAAGTAATCCAAAGGCGGGCGGCGCCCTGATGAAGGGCGCCGCCCCCTTCCAGGCCGTGTTCGACGAGGGTTGATCACGGTTTAGGCTTTGCTTTGAGGCGCTTCACGCCCTGGGTGATTCCGCCAAAGGCGATCAGGCTCTAGACGGTCTCGGCGAAGGGACCGAACTTGATCTTCGTCACGGTCCGGAAGGGCCGGTAGGGCACCCAGGCGCGGAAGTGCTGCAGCACGAACCAGGGCGCCAATGCCGTGGACGTGGCCAGATTGGTGCGATTGACGTCCGAATCATCCACGCCGAAGTGATCGTAGAACTCGGCCTCGATGCTGTAGGCGAAAGCCTGGCTCGCCGGGTCCGCGCTGAAATCGCACATCTCCAGCTTGAAGCCCTGGGTTCCGCCGATGAAGCCGGCGAGCATTCCGCCAAGAAACGGGGAAGTGTCGGCCGAGGTCAACGCGAATTGCGCGGCGGCGATGGCGGCATCATCCACCACGGGGTTGGGACCATTCCAGGCCGCACGGACCCCATTCCTGATCCGCGCGCGCACGCCGATACCCAGGAAGTTCAGCACGCTGTCGAGCTTGCTGGCATAGGCCGAGACCGCGCTGCTGGAGTCGAACACCCAATCCCCTGCCCCCGCCCCGGTTTCGAAGCGGAACAGCAGGCCGACCGCGGAGGCGGCGACCGCCGCATCGGCACCCGAGGCCACGGCACCGCCCGTCGTCATGGCGGTCACCCCGGCCGTCACCAAGCCCATGAGGTGAGGGCTGCCGAGCTGGGTGAAGGGCGCGATCAGGGTGGCCGTCTGGATGGATTTGACCGCCAGGATCCCCATTCCATATTTCAGGTCCCAGGCCTGGAGATCATCCGGCTTGTGACCCAGCGGCTGGTTCCTGCCGGACAGCTGGAAGCGGACGGGGGGCTTCTTGTTGGCCTCCCCACCCCCGGCATTCCCCGGCTTGACGTCGCCCATCGCGGCTCAGCCCGCCTGGCGCCGGGCGCACCCGAGAACGGGTTGGCCCCCGCCGGCCGTCACTGGAACCGTCACACCACAAAACTCCACCTGACGCGCCTTCTCCGGGGAGCCCGCGCGACGGAAATCGCTGGACCGGGCGGCATGCCCCACCGCACGCAGCGGCGCCGACAAGCTCTGCGCAAATCCCGGGCGGCACAAATAAACTTTGCGTTACCCCAACAAAGGCCCGGAAACTGGCCCGAAAGGATGGCCCGGCCCCGCGACAAGCAGGTGTCAGGGGGGGTATGGCAAAGTCCTGCCGGCGCTGCTATCACGCGTCGCCGCCGCGGTGGTGTGAAGGGGCGTAGCTCAATTGGCTAGAGTGCCGGTCTCCAAAACCGGAGGTTGTGGGTTCGAGACCCTCCGCCCCTGCCACTCCATTTGACCAGCGCGTCGCCGCCGTGGCGGAACGCTGGCCTCCCCGTATCCCTGGCCATGTTGCTGGTCCGTTGCATGACGGCCGCCGACATGCTTTCAGGGGCTCCCCAAGAGTTGAAGTCAGGAAACCGGAATTTTGGCCAAGATCGATCCCGTTCAATTCTCCCGGGAAGTGCGTCAGGAAGTCGCGAAGGTCACCTGGCCCTCGCGGCGCGAGACGCTGATCACGACCGGCCTCGTCCTGGCCCTGTCGTCGCTCGCGGCCCTGTTCTTCCTGGTGGTGGACCAGATCATCCAGTTCTTCATGAGCTGGATCTTCGGGTTCTGACCCGACCCTGATGTGATCGCGCCCGCGGGCGCCGGATTTTGAAGCGAGGTTCTGGCCGATGGCCGATAAGCGTTGGTACGTCGTGCATGTCTATTCCGGCTTCGAGAAGAAGATCGCCGAGCAGATTCGCGCGCAGGCCGCCCAGTCGGGTCTCGCCGACCGGATCGAGGATATCCTTGTCCCGACCGAGCAGGTGGTCGAAGTCCGCCGCGGCCAGAAGGTGGATGCCGAGCGCAAATTCTTCCCCGGCTATGTACTGGTGAAGATGGAAATGACCGACGACACCTGGCACCTGGTGCGGGACACGCCGAAGGTCACGGGCTTCCTGGGTGCGCGCAACAAGCCGCAGCCCATCACCGAGGCGGAAGCGATGCGAATCGTGAACGCCATGGTCGAGGGCGCCGAGAAGCCCCGCCGCCCCGCCGTCCTCTTCGAGGTGGGCGAGCAGGTGCGCGTCTCCGACGGCCCCTTCACCAGCTTCAATGGCACGGTGGAAGAGGTGGACGAGGAGAAGGGCCGCCTGAAGGTCAGCGTCTCGATCTTCGGCCGCTCCACGCCGGTCGAGCTCGAATACGGCCAGGTCGAGAAGCTCTGAGCCACGCGGGGCGGCGTGACGGCCGCCCTGACCCCGAGGCGCATCACAACGCCACTCGCGCCCAGCGCGGGTGGCGTTTTGCGTTGTGGCGGTCTTCGCGGCGGATCGGGGGATGATCGGGGGCGGCATGGTCGGAGCGGCGGGATTCGAACCCACGACCCCCAGTCCCCCAGACTGGTGCGCTACCAGACTGCGCTACGCTCCGACCCGAAAGGCCTTACCACCCGCGGCGCGCTTGTCCAAGGGGGGCAGGGCAGGGCTGGAGCGCCGTCTCGGCATGGCGGCTCGCACCCTGGGCTTGGCTTGCCTATAGAGCGTGATGCGTTGACGCGGAATCGCCGAGACGCCGAATCATTCTCTCAGCAAAGCCCAGAGCGTGCGGAGTGAACGCTTGTGAACGCAGCACGCTCCAGGAGACGGATGATGGCAAGGCCCAGGCGGATTGGAACAGGCTGGCTCATGGCGGGGCTGATCGCCGCAGCGCCGGCCCTCGCACAGGCCCCCGCCCCGCCTCAGGTCACCACCGCCCATTTCGGCGATTGGGTCCTGCGCTGCGAATCGCGCGCCGAGGCGCCCCGCGCCTGCGAGATCCTGCAATCGCTGCAGGACCAGCGCCGGCAGCCGGTGGCGCAATTCGCCTTTGGCCGGGTGCAGCGGGGGCAGCCGATGCGGCTGATCGTGCTGATCCCGGCCAATATCACCGTCGCCGTGCCGATGCTGATCCAATTGGGTGACCGCAGCCCACCCATCCCCGTCACGCTGCGCGCCTGCGGCCCGCGCGGCTGTGTGGCCGAGGCGGAGATCAGCCCAGCGCAATTGGCCCGGCTGCGCGCGCGCGAAGCGCAGGGCCGGCTGGAATACCGCGACGCGCTGAACGCCGAGGTGGCGCTGCCCTTCTCGACGCGCGGCTTCGGCGCCGCGCTGGACGCGCTGGGGCGCGAGGGCTTCTGAAACCAGGCGCCTGACCCGGTGCTTGAAGCACGTCCAGCAAAGCGCTGTGCCGGCGCGGTTTGCATTGCCGAATCGCACCGATTCGACTAAATTCTTGATTCCAAGACATTTCCCATGCCAGGAAAATATTTTGCAGCGCGAAGCTCCCGCGGTGAACCGTGTCGGGCGCCATGTTTCCATGGCCTGCGATCCTTCCAGCCCTCGACGGAGACGGCCTGATCCCCGCGCGCCCGGATCGGCTGGCCCTTGAACCTCTCGCTTCGCCGCAGCGTCCTTGGTGCCGCCCTCGCTGTTCTGCTGGTGCAGGCGCTGGCCACCTTCCTGATGGTCGAACGCGGCCGCCTGGAGGCGCTGGCCCAGGCGAACCAGACGGTGGACCGCATCGCCCGCGCGGTGGAAGCCAATATCAACCGGCACTTCACCCAGGTGGAATCCCTGCTCTTCGGCCTGCCGGTCATCCTCGGCCCGGCCCGCGACGGGCGCTTCGACGCCAATCGCGCCAGCGAGGTGCTGCAGGAGCTGAACAACCAGAACCTGATCTACCGGGACATCCTGGTGCTGGACGGCACGGGCCAGGCCGTGGCCACGGCGCTCAGCGTCTATCGCCGCCGCCGCCTGCCGGTGCCGACCGGGCCCAGCTTCAACGAATCCGGCCTGCATGAGGGCGGCCTGCGGATCGGCGGCCCGCTGCGCAACCCGGCCTCACGCGAATGGGGGCTGTTCTTCGCCCATCCGGTGGCCATCAGCGGCCTGCCCAATGCCACCGCCATGGCGGAGATTCCGCTGGCGCATCTCAGCCAGCTGCTCGCCTCGGGCGGTGACGCGCCCGGGCTGCGGATCACGCTGATGCGCAATGACGGCATGCTGCTCGCCGCCTTGCCGCATGAGGAAGCGCAGATCGCGACCAGGCCCGACCTCACGGCCGAGCCCCCCGTCCTGGCGCTGACGCGCCCCACCCTCTACGGCACCCTCACCATCCGCGTGACCATGACGCGGGAGGCGGCGCTGGCCGCCTGGTCGGCCGAGCGCTGGCCCGCCTTGCTCTTCTCCGCCGCCTTCGGCCTGCTGGTCATCACCCTGGCGGGCCTGCTCTCCATCATGCTGCGCCAGCGCGAAAGGGCGGAGGGCGATCGCGACCGCTGGCGCACGACGCTCGCCAATGCGCTGGACAGCATGACCGACGGCTTCGTGCTCTTCGGCCCGGATGACCGGCTGGTGATCTGCAACCAGCGCTTCCGGGAGATGTATGCGCTCTCCGCCCCTTTCATCCGCGAGGGCGCCTCCTTCCGGGACATCATGCGCGAGGGCGCGCTGCGCGGGCAGTTCCCGCAGCTGACCGGCGACATCGAGGCGGCGATCGACGAGATGGTGCGCTGGCGCCGCAGCAAGGGGCCGCCGCTCGAATCCCTGCTGCCCGATGGCCGATGGATCCTGATCACCGAGCGGATGACGCCCGATGGCGGCACCATCGGCATCCGCACCGACATCACCGAGCTGAAGCGCGCCAATGAGGAGCTGGCCCGCGCGCGCGACGCCGCCCATGCCGAGGATGAGGCCAAGGGCATGTTCCTCGCCCGCATGTCGCATGAGCTGCGCACGCCGCTGAACTCCATGCTGGGCTTCGCCCAGGCGCTGATGCAGGACAACAATCTGGGCCACACCCAGCGCGACCAGCTGCGCCTGCTGCATGATGCGGGCGGGCATCTGCGCGAATTGGTGAACCGCCTGCTGGATCTCACGAAGATCGAGGCCGGGCAGCTCGATCTCGACCTGCGGCCGGTCGCGCTGCGGCCACTCTTCGAGGCCTGCGTCGGGCTGATGGCACCGGATGTGGACCGCAAGCGGCTGCGTCTCGCGCTCGACCTCGCCCCCTCCATGCCGGAGATGGTCGAGGCGGATGCGATGCGGCTGCGGCAGATGCTGCTGAACCTGCTCTCCAACGCCGTGAAGTTCACGCCGGATGCGGGGCGGGTGGATCTGCGGGTGCGCCGGCTGGGGCATGGGCGCGCCGGCATCCGGATCGAGGTGCAGGATAGCGGGCCGGGCGTGCCGCCGGACAAGCGCCATCTGCTGTTCCGGGATTTCACGCAGATTTCCCCGCATGCCGCGGCCGAAGGCATGGGCACCGGGCTGGGACTCGCCATCACGGCACGGCTGGCCGCGGCCATGGGCGGCAGCATCGGCTGCGAGAGCGAGCTGGGGGCCGGCGCGCTGTTCTGGCTGGAATTGCCACTGCGCGAATTGGCCGGCCGGCCCGCGCCCGCGCCCATGCCAAGCGCCCCCCTGCCCGCCCAGGCGCTGCCCCCCGGCCTGCGCGTGCTGGTGGCCGATGACCTGGCGCCGAACCGCCTGGTGGTGCAGGCGCTGCTGGCGCCGGCCGGGCATCAGGTGGAATTCGTCAACAGCGGCGGCGCCGCCGTCAGCGCCGTGGCGCGCGAGGCCTATGACATCGTGCTGATGGACATGCATATGCCCGGCATGGACGGGCTGGAGGCGACCCGCCGCATCCGCACCCTGCCCCCGCCCAGGGGGGCCATTCCCATCCTGGGCGTCACCGCTTCCACCCTGCCCGAGGAGGTCGCGGCCTGCTACGAGGCGGGGATGGATGGCCACCTGGCCAAGCCGATCGACCGCGACGCGCTGCTCAGCGCCATGGCCGAGCTGGTGGCCGGGCAATCCTGGCGCAGCGCGGCACCCAGCCCGCCGCCGGACGAGCCGCCGCTGCTGAATGAGGCGACGCTGCGCCGCGCCCTGGGAGAGCTGGGCGCCATGGCCGGGCCTGCGCTGCTGGAGATGGTGCAGGAGATCAGCCAGGGCTGCGACGTGCTGGCCGAGCCGCAGATCGCCCGCGACGTGGCACGGATGCGGCAGGCCGCGCATCTGGTGATGGAGCCCGCCCGCAGCCTGGGCTGTGAACGGCTGGTCGTGGGCATTGACCGGCTGCAGCGGGCGATCCGCGCCGGCCATGACGTGGCGCCCCATCTGCGCGCCCTGCCCGCCCTGCGCCAGGCCACCCTTCCCCTGCTGGAACAGGTCGCCGTCGGCGTCTGAAGCCGCTGCTGTTCCCCCAAGCCCCGCTGCCTGGGATGGTGGCGCCAAGCGGCTGCCTGAGTCATCCCGGTCCGTCTCAAAAATTTATACGACGATCATGTTTGACGATTTTTCTTGCAATCTCCCGCTGTTTTGTCTAGATCGGCGATAACCCCCGCCAGATTTGCCTCTTCTGCGAGGCATGTCTCAAAAAGAGATTGCATGATGCCCGCCCGCCCCCCGCTCGCCAAACGCCAAGCCCCCGCGGCTGGCGTCCCGCGCTCCTGAGCGCGAGGCCCCCATGCGCAACGCCTTTCCGCTCCTGCTCGCCGCCACCTGCCTCGCCTTCCTCCCCCTGCTCGGGCCGGCGGCCTCCGGCATCCCGGCCGGGCTGGACCGCGGGCGCGCCTGCCTCGCCCGCGAGGCGACGCCGATCACCACCGCACGGGATTGGCTGGGCAGCCTGCATGGCTGGCAGGACAGCGCGCTGGTGCTGGCCTGGCGCGCCAGCCTTGCCGCCGCCAAGGGCCGGCCTGCCCCCCTCGCCTGCCAGGAATAGGACCGCGCGCCTCTCTAGCCGGATGGGGCCTCCAGGCCCGGTCAGACGCGCAGTTCGAAGACGCCGAGGCCGCTCAGGCTTTGCAGGATGATCATCAGCCCCAGCGCCACCTGGGTCACGCCGAGCACCACCGCGAAGATCTGCAAGGCGGTTCCGGCGTAGCGCAGCACGACATGCGCATAGAGCATCGCCAGCCAGTTCAGCGCCAGGATGAGTGCCACCAGCCCGGCAATCGTGAGCTGCGCCGCCAGGTCCCCCTCCACCAGCGCCACGAAGATGATCATCGCCGCGATGCCATAGGGGGTGACGATGGTGGGAAAGGCGAGCGGGTTGATCGCCAGCGCCAGATCCGGCTTCGGCGCGGCACCGCGGGTCGCATCCGGCCGCCGGAACTGCTCCAGCACGGTCTGCAGGGCGACGAGGAAAAGGACGAGGCCGCCCGTCAGCGCCAGCACCTGCAAGGGGATGTTGAAATTCTGCAGCATGCGCTGCCCCAGAAGCCCGGCCACGGCCAGCGCCGCCGCTGAAAACAGGATGGCCCGCGTGGCGAGCTGCCGGCGGAAGGCGGCATCCGCGCCCTGCGTCATCATCACGAAGGGGCCCAGGATCTTCATGGGCCCGATCATCAGGAAGAGCAGCGCGAAGACCTTCTGGGCCGGCACCGCATGCAGGAGGGCGCCACCGCCCTCGGCCAGCGCCGATCCGGGCCAGGCGAGAAGCAGCGCAAGCAGCGGAAGGCCTCGGGTCATGCGCTCAGCCTAGCGCGGATGCGCGGGCGGCGCAGCGGCCCCGCCCCTCAGCGGCGCGGCGCCCAGGTGTCCAGCTGCGCGTGGTTCAGGAAGAATTCGTCGCGCGGGAACATGTCGGTCAGCGGCGGCTCCACCCGCGGCGTCTGCGGCGTCCAGACCGTGATCTCACCCTCCACCAGCTTCGTCAGATCCGCCGCCTCCGGATTGCCGCGCCGGGCAAAGGCGATGATCTCCGGCCGGCGCAGCGCCGCCAGCAGCGCCGCCTGGTCGAGCGGGATGGGCCGGTCACTGCCGATCATCACATTCACCGGCCGCAGCAGCACGGCATGGGGGAAGGCGGCGGCGAAGGTGTCCACGACGCGCCAGGTCGGCGCCCATTGCACATAGAGCCCGCCGGGGGCCAGGCGCCCGCGCACCTGCTCCAGGAATTCGGCGCTGTAGAGCAGGCCGGAATGCGAGGATTGCGGGCGGATCGCATCGGCCTCGATCACATCATACAGCCCGTTGCCGCGCGTCAGGGCGCGGCGCCCATCGCCATATTCCAACGTCACCCGGCGGTCGGCGATCAGCGCGGCCACGCCGGAATCCGGACGCTCCCGCGCGATTTCCTCCAGCGCGTCCAGCACGGGCTTGATCAGCTCGATGGAGCGGATCTCGCGCGTGGCGGGGTTCACCGTGGCGCCATAGGGCGTGCCGCCCGAGCCCACGCCGATGGTCAGCACCCGCTGCGGGTCCGGGTGGATCATCGGCCCCAGCATGCCGAGCAGGATATGCGTGTCCAGGAAGGGGACGAAGCCCTGGCCATGGCCCATGATGAAGAAGCGGCCCGGCGCGCGGAACGCGCCCTCGCCCCGTTCGCGCCAGAAGGCGATGCCGGAGCGGTCCTCGCCCCAGGCGAATTCGGTGTTGTCCGGCAGGCCATGCATGCGCGACCAGAAGGCCTGGTTGCTCGGCACCGCGACCGCGATCAGCGCGGTGACGCCGGCCAGCGCCAGGGTGGCCGGGCGCGAGGCCTGCGCCCTCACGATCCAGAAGCCCAGCAGCGCGAGGGAGAGGATCGCCAGCAGCAGCAGCGTCCCCATGGTGCCGAAGAGGTGGAAGGTGAGCAGCCCCGTCGCGATGGAACCCGCCGCATTGCCCAGGATATTGGCCAGCTGCACCCAGCCGACCCGCGCGCCCACACTGGCCAGGTCCTGCTGCACGGCGCGCTGCACGAAGGGGAAGGTCATCCCGATGATGAAGGAGGGGGGTGCCACCACCGCCACGATGATGGCGGTGGAGATGGCGATCTCGCGCGGGCCGAAGCGGTCCAGATCCACCGCCATCACATCCTTCAACGGCGAGAGGCCCATCATCCACCAGAGCAGGCCCAGCAGCGCCACGCCCAGCACGAAGCCCGCCCCTTGGGTCAGGAAGAAGGCCGGGCGCGGATCGGGCATGTTGCGCACCATGCGGGCGGCGAGCGACATGCCGAGCCCATCGGCCAGCAGGAAGACGCCCAGCACGGTCGGGAACAGGTAGGCGTGGTATTGCCCCACCTGGCCCAGCATGCGGACCCAGATGATCTCCAGCGCCACGATCACATAGCCGGAGAGGAAGACCAGCAGGCACCACAAGGCCAGCCCGCCGAAGGGCTCGGCGGGGGCCGCGGCGCGGCGCTCGGGCGGCGGCGGCGTCTCGCGCGAGAGGCCGGGCAGCAGGGTGAGCGCCAGGGCGGCGGCGATCAGGTCGAGCCCGGCGGCGAAGATCAGGGCCGCCACGAAGCCGAGGCTGCCCACGATGAACCAGCCGCCGATCAGCGCGCCCAGGCCCGCGCCCAGCGTGTTCAGGCTGTAGAGGGTGCCGATGCGGCTGGCGACGCTCGCGAGATCGGTGGCCACCGCGCGGGCCAGCAGGGGAAGCGAGGCGCCCATCAGCGTGGTGGGGATGACCAGCCCCGCGAAGCAGAGGGCGAAGATCGCCGCCGGGTTCTCCACCGCTTCGGAGAGCCCCATGGCGATCAGGTCATAGAGGAAGAATTTCGAGAGCAGGGCGCAGACGGCCACGCCCGCCTCGCAGAGGGCGAAGCCCAGCAGCGCGCGATGCGGCGAAAGCCGGTCCGCCAGCTTGGCGCCGATGATGGAGCCGAGGCCCAGCCCCGCGAGGAAGGCCCCCACCACCAGCGCCGCCGAGACCGTGTCCGATCCGGCGAAGACCCCCAACATGCGCTGCCAGATGATCTGGCAGAGCAGGGCCGCGAAGCCCGAACAGAAGAAAGCCACCATCAGCCGCGTCATCGGCGAACACCACTCCCCAATTGGCGCGAAGCTGACGGCGCCACGCGGCGGCAATATGGCGGCATGATGACCGGGCGGAAAATCCCCCCCTGGTGGAACGGGATTGACCGCGCCGCCGCGTCGCGGTCCCATGACGGCAAGAAAACACAGGGAGAGAGACCATGCGCGCCTGGGCCGTCACCGAATTGGGCAAGCCCCTGCAGGAGATCGAGATGCCGACGCCCGAGCCGCAGGGCGATGAGGTGCTCCTCGAAGTCACCCATGCCGGCGTCTGCCATTCCGACCTGCATATCTGGGAGGGCGAATACGATCTCGGCACGCGGGGCAAGCTGAAGATGGCCGATCGCGGCCTGAAGCTGCCGCTCGCCATGGGGCATGAGATCGTCGGCCGGGTGGTGAAATGGGGGCCGGGGGCCAAGGGCCAGGGGCTGAAGAAGGGGCAGATTCGCCTGGTCTTCCCCTGGGTCGGCTGCGGGCAATGCGCGCGCTGCAAGGCGGATGAGGAGAATCTCTGCGCGGTGAAGCCGCGTGCGCTCGGCGTCTATCAGAATGGCGGCTATGCGACGCATGTGCTGGCCACGCATTGGAAGCACCTGATCCCGATCGACGGGCTGGATCCCGCCCTGGCCGCCACCTATGCCTGCTCGGGCGTCACCGTCTATTCGGCGATCCGCAAGCTGTCGCCCATCGGCAAGAGCGACCCCATCGTGATCATCGGCGCGGGCGGGCTCGGGCTGAATGCCATCGCGATCCTGAAGGCGATGGGCCACAAGCGGATCTGCGCGGTGGATCTGGACGAGAAGAAGCTGGAGGCCGCCCGCGCCCAGGGCGCCACCGAGACGGTGCTGGCCGGCGGCGACACGGCGCAGCACATCATCAAGGCCTGCGGCGGGCCGGTGCTCGGCATCATCGACCTGGTGAACGGCACGAAGACCGCCATGGCCGCCTTCGACGCCCTGGCCAAGGGCGGCAAGCTCATCCAGGTCGGCCTTTTCGGGGGCGAGATGCGGGTACCGCTGCCCTTCATGCCGATCAAGGCGCTGACCATCCAGGGCAGCTATGTGGGCAGCCTGAAGGAGTTGAAGGCGCTGGTGGCCCTGGCCCAGAAGGGCAAGATCCCCGGCATTCCCATCACGCTGGAGAAGCAGGAGAACGCCAATGCGGCGCTGATGCGCCTGCGCGACGGCCAGGTGACGGGCCGCACGATTCTGGTCGCGTCGTGACGACGCGCGGGTCTGGTCGCGTCGTGACGACGCGCGGGTCTGGTCGCGTCGTGACGACGCGCGCGTTGGGGCGCGTCGTGAACCGCCGTGCCCTGCTGGCCACCCCCGCGCTGCTTCCAGGCGCGGCTTTGGCCCAGGCCAGGCCCGTGACCATCACCGTGCCCTTCCCGCCGGGCGGCTCCACCGACGTCACCGCCCGCATCCTGGCCGAGCGCATGGCGGGCCCCCTCGGCCTGCCGGTGCAGGTGGAGAACCGGCCGGGTGCGGCCACCGTGATCGGCGCCGAATTCGTCGCCCGCGCGGCACCCGACGGGCATACGGTGCTGATCGCCTCGGGCTCCACCCTGACGATCAATCCGCATATCGTCCGCAACATTCCTTACAGATCCGAGGATTTCGCGGCGGTCACGCTGATCTCCACGCTGCCCTTCGCCATCGTGGCGCGGCCGGACGGGCCGCCGACGCTGGAGGCGCTGATGGCGCGCGCCCGGGCCAATCCGGGCAGCGTCACCTATGGCACCAACGGGCCTTCCAGCTTCAACAACATCGCCATGCTGCTGGTGAACGAGGCCTTCGGCGTCCGCATGCAGGACATCACCTATCGCGGCGACGCCGCGCAGGTGGCGGATTTCCTGGGCGGGCGGCTGGACCTGCTGATGGTGGGCGGCAGCACCGGCCTCGCGCAGCACCGCGCCGGCACCGGCCGCATCCTGGCCTGGACCGGGGATCGCCGCATGCCCGGCAATGAAGACGTGCCGCTGGTGCAGGATTTCCGCCCCGGCGTGCAGGCGCAGACCTATTTCGGCCTGCTGGTGCCGGCGCGCACGCCACCCGCCATGGTGCAACGCCTCAACGCCGCCGCGGTGCAGGCCATCCGCACCGAGGATTTCCGCACGCGGCTGCTGGCCGAGGGCATCTTCGCCATTGGCAGCACGCCCGAGGAATTCGCGGATTTCATGCGCGTGGAGAGCGATCGCTGGGGGCCGCTGCTGCGGCGGATGAACATCACGGGGTAACAACCAACCAGAAGAAGGCCTCCGGCGGCTGGGACCGAAAGGCCCCAGACCCCAATCCATTCAAGGGGTCTGGGGCCTCGGCCCCAGCCGCCGGAGGCTTTTTTCCTTTCTTATTCCCAAGGCTGCATGGGCCCATCGCAGCGCGATTTGGAATTACGCCCCGAACCTCCCGCGCAGCCAGGCGCCCGCCGCCTCCACCGCCCGATCCGCCGCCCCCACCCGGCCCAGCGCGCGGAGGAAGCCATGCACCGTGCCGGGGAAGCTCTGCATCTCCAGGCTCACGCCCGATTGGCGCAGCTTTTCGGCAAAGGCCAGGTTCTCGGCGCAGAGCACATCCAGCTCGGCGATGTGCAGCAGCGTCGGTGGCAGCACCGAGAGATCCCCGCGCATGGGTGAGGCGAAGGGCGAGGCGCGGGCCACCAGGTCCGGGCAATAGGCGTCCCAGTAGAAGCGCATCTTGGCGAGCGTCAGCCCATAGCCATCGGCGAATTCGCGGTAGCTGGGCGTGTCCAGCTTGTGGTCGAAGACGCCGTAATTCAGCAGCAGCCCGGCGAGCTTCACCGGCTCCGGCTGCTCGGCGTTCAGAAGCGCGAGGCCGGTGGCGAGGTTGGCGCCGGCGCTGTCGCCGCCCAGGATGATCCGGCTGGAATCCAGCCCCAGCTCCGCGCCGCGCGTCGCCACATGGCGCAGCACGGCGGCGCATTCCTCGATGGCCTGGGGGAAAACGGCCTCCGGGCTCAGCGCGTAGTCGGGGCCGAGCACGGCGCAGCCGCTGGCGGCGGCATAGCTGCGCATCAGCCGGTCATGCGTGTCGATGCTGCCCCAGACCCAGCCGCCGCCATGCAGATAGATCAGCACCGGCAGGTTGGGGTCGAGGCTCGGGCGATGGAAGCGCAGCTGCATGCGGCGCCCGCGAATCGGCAGCCAGATGTCACGGCTTTCGGCCATGACGGGCCCGCCCTCGCTGAGCGGCACCTGCGGGCCGTCATTGATGCGGCGGGGCTCGTCAAAGGGCGCGCTGCGCGGCGGATTGGGCAGGATGATGGGCGGATAGGCCGCCATCTCCTGCGCCATGAAGGCGTTGAAGGCCGCCATCTCGGGGTCCATTCGGGGGTCATCCGCCATGCGGCCGGGCTCCTTCTGCTGAGCCCGGCATTTGGCCACCCCTATGGCCCGGAGGCCAGGGGGGGCTCAGGTCCGGCGGACGTTCCAGAAGACCGGAATGCCGCCCGGCTGCATCACGCCCGTCAGGTTCCGCCGATGCGCCAGCGGCTGGAAGAACTGGCCGAGCGGGATATAGGGCACGTCCTCGAACATC
>JAIYDS010000278.1 GCA_027487385.1 Acetobacteraceae bacterium
ATGGAGCGCGCCGAGGCGATCATCGTCCGCGCCACGCCGATCAACGCGGATTTCCTCAGCTTCTCGCCCAAGCTCGCCATCGTGGCGCGGCATGGCGTGGGCTATGATCAGGTGGATGTGCCGGAACTGACGAAGCGCGGCATTCCCCTCACGGTCACGGCCGATGCGAATGCGTTGAGCGTGGCCGAGCACGCGATGATGATGATGCTCACCATCGCGCGGCAGGTGCAGACCTATGACGCCAACACCCGCGCCTTCAAATGGAGCAGCGTGGAAGCGCCCACCACCTGGGACCTTTCGGGGATGACGCTGCTGGTGGTGGGCTTCGGCCGCATCGGCGGGCGGGTCGCGCGGCTGGCGGCGGCGTTTGGCATGGATGTCGTGGTGCATGATCCCTTCGTGGCCATGAACACCGTGAAGGGTGCCGGCTTCCGCTACGCCAAGACGATGGCGGAAGGTCTGGCCCAGGCCGATTGGGTGACGCTGCATTGCCCCTCCAACGCGGCCAATCGCGGGATGGTGAATGCGGAATTCCTCGCCGGCATGAAGCCCGGCGCGCGCCTCGTGAACACCGCACGCGGCACGCTGGTGCAGGAGGCAGCGCTGGCCGCCGCACTGCGCACCGGCCATGTCTCGGCCGCCGGGCTGGATGTCTTCTGGGATGAGCCCATGGCGAAGGACAATCCGCTGCTGACGGCGCCCAATGTGGTGATGACGCCGCATACGGCCGCCGCCACGGTGCAGGGCATGCGCCGCATGGGCCTCTCCTGCGTGGATTCCATCATCCGCCACTTCCGCGGCGATGTGGATGTGGACATGGTGATCAACCCGGAAGTGCTGCGGAGCAACCGTTGAACCCTCTCCTCGCCCTCGCCGATCACGCGGCGCGTTGGCGCACGGCGCCGCTGACGGCCGATGTCGAGCATGCGGCGCGGCGGGCGCTGATTGATTGGTTCGCGTCCCTGCTGCCCGGCTGCCATTTGCCGCCGGCCACGCTCATGGCCCGTGCGCTTGCGGGTGAGCGCGGGGCGGGGAATGCCGTCTCCTATGTGGATGGCGCCCGCACCGGGCTGCGCCATGCCGCACTGATCAATGGCACGGCGAGCCACACGGTCGAGTTCGACGATATCTGGCGCTGGGGCGTTTACCATCCGGGTTGCCCGACCATCGCCGCCGCCCTGGCTGCCGCGCAGGCGCACCGCACCGACATGACGGCGCTGCTGCGCGCCATGACGGCGGGGTATGAGGTCTCCTGCCGCATCGCCCAGGCGGTGCAGCCCTCGCATTATGATTTCTGGCACACCACTGGCACGGTCGGCACCTTCGGCGCGGCGGCTGCTGTCGCCGTCCTGCTGGATTGCGACGCGACGCAGACGGCGCACGCCATCGCCACCGCCGCGACCATGGCGGGCGGCTTGCAACAGGCCTTTCGCGGCGATGGCATGAGCAAGCCGCTGCATCCCGGCCACGCGGCCGAAGCCGGCGCGCTGGCCGCCATGGCCGCGCGCGAGGGGATGACCGGCGCGCTTGACGTTCTGCACGGCCCGGCCGGTTTCGCGGCGGCGACGAGCGAGGATACCGGCAAGTGGGAGAAGGCCATCGCCGCCATCGGCCAGCCGCTCACCATCACGCAGATGACCGTGAAGAATCACGGCTGCTGCGGCCATATCTTCGCCGCACTCGACGCCACGCGCGACCTCCAGCGCGAGCACGGCTTCACGGCGGATGACGTGGCCAGCCTGCATGTCGGCGGCTATGCGGCCACGAAGAATGTCTGCGACCGCCCGGCCATCACGACGGAGCAGGAGGCCCGCTTTTCCTGCCAATTCACCATCGCCAGCATCATGCTCCATGGCGGCGTGCGCCTCGATGCCTTCGCGCCCGAGCGCCTGACGGACCCCGTGATCCGCGCCATCATGCCGCGCATCACCGTCAGCCTCGATCCCGAGTGCGAGGCCGCCTTCCCGGGTGCGCGCAGCGCCAAGGTGACCATCCGGCTGCGCGATGGGCGGGAGCTGTATCGCCATCAGCCGACGCGCAAGGGCGATCCGGACGCGCCGCTCTCCGATATCGAATTGGATGAGAAGTTCCTGGAGCTGACGGGCCCGGTGCTCGGCGCGGGGGAGGCGGCGGCTTTCCTGGCGCAACTGCGGACCGGGGGGGAATTGCCGGGGGAATTGCGGCTTCATCACGCAGCATCGCCGCAGGTGCCAGGCGGCCTGGCCCGGGCCGGCTGAACGCCCCACTCGGCATATGGCCTGGCGCGGTTTGCGGCATTGCGCGCCTGGTCCTTCTCGCTAGCCTTGCCAGGCCGCGGGTGAGGCCCCCAAAGGCTCAGCGGGCCGTGCCCAACGCGCCGGCGTCACCGACATCCGCGCGGCATGCGGCACATGGCGCACCGGGCCGAAAGGGCCCTCTTCGGTCACCAGAGGCGGCGCGTGCGGTGACGCGGCAAAGCCATCCGCGAGCCGCCCCAACCCGCGCAACCAGAGCCCAGTGCGCGCAAGCGTGACGCGCACGCGCCAGCTGCCACCCTCCACCGCGCGCCGATGCCATGCGGCCACCACGCCCAGCGCGAGCAGATAGCCCGAGGCATGGTCCAGGGGCTGGCAGGGCAGCACCTTGGGTGGTGCGACACCGGCCGCCTCCGCCTCGGCGACATTGAAGCCGGTGGAGGTCTGCACCAGGCTGTCAAAGCCGCGCTTGTTGGCCCAGGGCCCGCCCCAGCCATAAGCGCACAACTCGCCCACCACGATGCCGGGATGTCGTGCGGCGAGCGCCTCGGCCGAGAAGCCCTTCGCGGCCAAGGAGCCGGCCCGATAGGATTGCATGAAGGCATCGGCGCCGGCTGCCAAGGCATCGAGCCGCGCGGCGTCGGCTGTTTCGCGCAAATCCAACATCGCGCAGCGCTTCCCGCGCCCGGTATCCACCACCAGTGTGGGAATGCTCGGCAGATGCGGCCCGGTGATGTGCAGCACCTCGGCGCCATGGGCGGCGAGGCCGCGGGCTGCCACCGGCCCGGCGATGACGCGCGTGAGATCCAGCACGCGAAACCCGTCCAGCGGTCGGGCGCCGGGCGCGGGCAGCGGGCGCGGGGCCGCATCGCCGATGCGCTCGATGGCGAGCAGCGGCGTGGTCGCCAGATGCTGCGCCTGCGGGTGGGCGTCCCATTCCGCGAAGCTGCGCATCGCGGAGACGCAGAGGCCGGCGGCCGTCGCCTCGGTCTCGAAGGGCACCGCATCACGCTGCAGCAGGGCGGCGGCCACGGCGGCGCGGTCATAGGCGCAGCCCAGCAGGGCCAGGATGCCATCGCGATGATGCGGAAAGTTGGTGTGCAGCCGCACCACGCCGTCGCGCGTCGGATAGGCGCCGGCGATGGCATCCCAGGGGTCGCGGGGCGGCGTGTCGCCGATGCGCAGAAACCGCTCGGAATGGAACTCGGCCGCGGCGTCGTCCATCGCGACGGCCACGCGCTGCATCGGCCCGCCGCGGGCCGCGTGCAAGGCGGCCGCGGCCAGGCCGAGCGCCGCGATCGAAGCCTGCGCCGCCTCGCCGATGCGGAAGGAGGAGGGGAGGGCAGGGTCCGCGCCGGTCAGATCGGCCTGCGTGGCCAGGCCAGGCTCCAGCCCCGCCCCTGCCAGCAGCCCGGCAAGCGCGCTCACTTCGCCGCCAGATGCGCGCGCCAGCCGCCGCGTGACGTGATCTCGGGCGCAGCCGCCACGCCCTCGCTCTCGGCCTGGAAGCCGAGCACGGTGCTGCCATCCTCCAGCGTCACGCGGCCGAAGCCCAGCGGCGGCGGGATGGCGGCGAGGAAGGGGCCGATCTGCGCTGCCGGCAACGCCCAGATTTCGCCGAGGATGGCGGCGCCGCCGCTTGCTGCCCGCACCATCCCGGGCCGGTTGCCGAGATCGAAGAGTCGGTAGGTCGGCGCGGTGCGCGCCGCGCGGAGGAAGCGCCCGCCAAAGCCGCGCACTTGCGGGTTCAGTGGCAGGCCGGACATATGTGCGCCGATGCAGAACAGCCCAAGCTCATCCGCCGCCAACTCAGCCGGCGCGGGGGGCATCGGGCCGAGGCCAGCCGCGTGATGCATGGCGGCGCCGATCCCCGCGAGGCGCCCTTCGCTGAAGGCCGGCCCCACCAGGGTCACGCCGGCCGGCACCCCATCGGCCCGGAAGCCGGCCGGGATGGCCAACGCCGAGAGGTCGCAGAGATTCACGAAATTCGTGTAGGTGCCGAGGCGGCTATTCGCCGCGATGGGCTCCGCCGCCAGCGTCGCCAGCGTGGGGATGCCAGGGCAGGTGGGCAGCAGCAACGCGTCGCAGGTCGCGAAGAGCTGGCGCGCCAGCAGCCGCGCTTCGGCGGCGGCGTGGAAATCATCGAAGGCATCCACGGTGAGGCGGCCGAGGCCCCCTTCCAGGATGCTGCGCGTGACGGGATGCAGCGCAGCCGGCCGCTCCACCACCCATTCGCGCAGCGCCGAAGTCCGCTCGGCCACCCAGGCGCCGTCGTAAAGCCGGCGGGCCACGGCCAGGAAGGGCGCGATATCCACGCGGGTGATGGCGGCACCCATCGCTTCGGCGCGCGCCACCGCGCCGGCGAAGAGCGCCGCGTCATCCGGCGTGTCGAAGAGGAGTTGCGCCGGTTCCGGCACGGCGAGGCGCAGCGAGGGCGGCGCGGCTTCCACGCTGCGCCAGCCGGCAGGGGCCGCACGGCTATAGGGGTCTGCCCCATCCGGCCCGGCGGCCACAGCCAGCACGGCCGCCGCATCCGCCACGTTCTGCGCGAAGATGGAAATGCAGTCGAGCGAGCGGCAGGCGGGCACCGCGCCCCGCGTCGGGATCAGCCCAAGGCTCGGCTTCAGGCCAACGATGTTCTGCGCCGCCGCCGGAACGCGGCCCGAGCCGGCGGTGTCGGTGCCGTAGCTGAAGGCGGCGATTCCGGCCGCCACCGCCGTGGCGGAACCGCTGGAGGAGCCGCCGGGAATGAGGTCAGCGCGGACGGCATTGCGCGGCGTGCCATAGGGGCTGCGCGTTCCGTTCAGCCCCGTCGCGAACTGGTCGAGATTCACCTTGCCCAGCAGCAATGCCCCGGCGGCCAGCAACCGCGCGACAGCCGGTGCGCTCTCATCCGGCATGCGGGAGAAATCGGGGCAGGCGGCGGTGGTCGGCAGCCCGGCCGCGTCGATATTGTCCTTCACCACGAAGGGCACGCCATGCAGCGGCCCGGCCGGGAGTGCGGCGGCGCGCGCCAGCAACTCGGCCTCCGGCACCGCGGTGATGAAGAGCGCCGGGTCGTCGAAGGCCTTGATGCGGGCCAGCGCCTCGCGCGCCACATCCACGGCCGAGCCCCCCGCCGCGTAGAAGCCCGCCAGCGCCTCCAGCGTGAAGGCGGTGGGCGGCGTCATCGCAGCAATTCCGCGGCCAGGCGCAGCAGCGCGCCATCCGGGCGACGCAGCGCCTCCAGCACGCGGAAGTGATCGGCGCCCGGCACGGGCCAAAGCGGGCCGGGCGCCTGCGCTTCGGACCGCAGCCTGTGGAAATCGCGTGACTGGCGGCAGAGCTCCGGCAATTCCGCCGCGCCATAGGCGATGGCGATGGGCTTCTGCACGATGGGCCGACGCATGGGAGAGAGCTCGATGATTTCCTCATCGGTCAGCTTCAGCGCCGCGTTCAGATAGGTGTCGCGGATTGGCCCCAGCTCGAAGATGCCGGAGATGGCGATGGCGGCGGAGACGGCCGGGTGCTCGGCGCCCAGCGCCGTCAGATGCCCGCCCGCGCTCCAGCCGGTCAGCACGATGGGGCCGGCAAAGCCGTATTTCGGGCCTTCGGTGGAGAGCCAGCCCAGCGCCGCGTGGATCTGGTAGACGATCCGCGTCATCGTCACTTCCGGGCAGAGGCTGTAGCCGCAGATCGCGACATTCCAGCCCATGGCGAGCCCGCCCTCGGCCATGGCCGCGAAATCCTCGCGCCGGTTGCGCTGCCAATAGCCGCCATGAATGAAGACCAGCGTCGGCGCCTCGGGATTGCCGCCGGGGAAGAGGTCCCATTGCTCGCGCTGGGTTTCGCCATAGGGCAGGTCCACGGCGCTGGCATGGGTGGCGCGGAAGGGGATGGAGGCCTGGTTCCGCTCCTCGATCAGGGCCGTGGCGTCGGGCACCGCGCCGTTGTTGTTGTAGGCGGCATCGCGTTCGCGCTGGGTCAGGCTGCCCCAATTCGATTTGGTCACGTCCAGGTTCATGCGGCTTCCCACCAATCCAGAATTTCGGCGCCTTGAGCGAACACCGCCCCGGGCCGGCTGGCAATGGCGTCAAGCGTGGCTTCCAGAATGCCGATCCGGTGCGGCACGCCGGAGATATAGGGGTGGACCGCGAGGCCCATGACCTTGCAGCCCTCGGTCTCGGCTTCGGCCAGCAGACGGTCGAGCTGCGCCAGGGTGCGTGCCTGCAATTCCTCCGCCTGGTGGTGCTGCACCATGATCATGGGAATGTCATTGAGCTCGACGGAATAGGGCATGGACCAGATGGGGCCATGGCGCGTCTGCACCGGCACCGGCACGTCATCCACCACCCAGTCGGCGCAGTAGCGGATGCCGTGCTCGGCCAGGATGTCCGTGGTGTCGAGCGTCTGGGTCAGTCCCGGGCCGAGCCAGCCCACGGGCGGCTTGCCGGTGAAGGCGCGAATGGTCTCCACGGCGTCGCGCACCATCTCCCGCTGGTCGAGGATCTGGTGCGTCGGGATCTGCTTGAAGCCATGCCCCATGAACTCCCAGCCGGCATCGCGCGCCGCACCCGCGACGCGCGGATAGGCGTTGCAGACATTGGCGTTGATGGAGAGCGTCGGCTTGATGCCGCGCGCCTCGCAGGCCTTGAACATGCGCCAGAAGCCCACGCGCATGCCGTATTCATGCCAGGCCCAATTCGCCACATCCGGCACGACGGCGAGGCCCGTGGGCGCCGGCAGAACCTGGCGCGGCATGGGGCGCTCGATGCCCCATTCCTCGATGTTGATGACGAAATAGACCAGCACCTTGGCGCCGTTCGGGCCGGGCCGCCGCGCGCGATCCTGCGGCGCGGCATAGGCGATGCGATCGGTGGGCTTCAATGGTGGCCTCCCAGCATGGCCGCGAAGTGGCGGCGCAGGGTGTTGAAATCCGGGTCCGTCGGATCGCGCGGGCGGGGCAGGTCCACCCACTCATCCGCCACGATACGGCCGGGGTTGGTGGACATGACCACGATGCGGTCCGCCATCAGGATGGCTTCCTCGATGGCATGCGTCACGAAGATGACCGTCAGCTTCGTGCGCTGCCAGATGTCAAGAAGCTCCTGCTGGAGGTTCTCGCGCGTCATGGCGTCCAGCGCGCCGAAAGGCTCGTCCATGAGAACGACTTCCGCCTCATTCGCCAGCACGCGCGCGATGGCGACGCGCTGCTTCATGCCGCCCGAAAGCTGGTGCGGATAGGCCTCGGCGAAGCGCGTCAGCCCCACCATGTCCACGAAGCGCTTGGTGGTCGCGGCGACCTCGGCGGCGGGCCGGCCGCGCGCGGCGGGGCCGAAGCCGACATTCTTCGCGACGTTCAACCAGGGGAACAGGCCGTAATCCTGGAAGACCATGCCGCGATCCGGCCCCGGCTCGCCGATCGGCTTGCCCCACATGTCGAGCCGGCCCTCGCTCGGCGTCTCGAAGCCGCCGATCATGCGCAGCAGCGTGGATTTGCCGCAGCCGGAGGGGCCGATCAGGCAGACGAATTCCCCCTTGCGGATGGAGAGCGACGCATCCTCCAGCGCCACGATCTTCTGGCCCTGAAAATCGAAGCGCTTCGTGACATGCGTGATGTCGAGGATGTTGAGCGGTTCAGCCGCCATGTTGCGGGCTCCAGCGCAGCAGGCGTTGACCGATCAACTGCACCGCATAATCCGAGAGATACCCCAGCAGCCCAATGGCGATCATGCCGCTGATGACGATCTCCGTGCGGGACAATTGGCGCGCCTCCATGATGATGGCGCCAAGCCCGGTCTGCACGCCCGTCATCTCGCCCACCACGATCACCACCCAGGCGAAGCCGAGGCCGAGGCGCAGGCCGGTGAAGATGGAAGGCAGCGAAGCCGGCAGCACCACCTTCCAGAACAGGGCGGAAGGGCTGACACCCAGCATGCGCGCGGCCTCGAAGAGGCGCGGCTCCACATTGCGCACGCCGAAGATGGTGTTCACCAGGATGGGATAGAAGGCGCCGAGAAACACCAGGAAGAAGGCCGAGCGCGGGCCGATGCCGAAGACGATCATGGCGAGCGGCAGCCAGGCCGTGACCGGGATGGGGCGCATCAATTGCAGCGTGGGGTCCAGCAGCGCGCGGACCAGCCAGATGCGGCCGATCATCATGCCCAGTGGCAAGGCCAGCGCAGCCGCGAGCAGGAAACCGCCATAAACGCGGCTGACGCTGGCCACCGCGTGTTCCAGCAGCGTCTGCGAATAAAGATCATCCCAGACCCCCCCGAAGGCGAGGTCCCAGAGCTGGATGCCGACATCGAGCGGCGGCGGGATCAGGCTGAAAGCCCGCCCCGTCGTCGAGAAATGCCAGAAGGCGAGGAAAAGCAGCGGCGCGCAGAGCGCGAGCAGAAGCCCGCGCGCGCCGCTGCCGGTCTTTTGCGCGCTCACGCCGTGCGCGCCAACTCGTCCGAGAAGCGCGTGTTGAAGAAGGTGTTGAAGTCGGGCAGGGCGCGGATCTGCTGCAACTCCAGCATGTGCTGGGCATAGGTGCGGCTGCGCTCGACCATGAGCGGTGTCATGCGCCAGTTCAACTCGACATTCTCGATGCTGATCTCGAGCGCCGGGCGCTGCATGCCCAGGCGCTGCACCGCCATCTCGATCGCCGCGGCGCGATTGGCCGAGGCGAATTCCGAGGCGCGGCGGTGCACGCCCAGCATGGTGGCGCAGAGGGCGGCATTGCGCTGCGTGGTCTCGAAATGCGTACCAAAGATCATGTTCAGCGTGCCCATCGGCGTGGAGTAGGGGAATTCCACCACCTTGCCGATGCCGGTCACCTGGCTGATGCCCGGGCCGGGCTCGGCGCCCACATAGGCGTCGATGTCGCCACGGGCCAGCGCCGCGTGCATCTCGCTGAAGCTCACGCGGACGCTGGTGATGTCGCGGATGGTCATCCCCTCCATGCGCAGCCGCTCGCGGATGAAGACCTCCTGCGTCGAACCGGGCCAGATGCCGACGCGGCGGCCGCGCAGGTCGGTCAGGGTGTTGATCGGCCCATCGCGGCGCGCGACCACGGCCATGCCCTTGTCGCAGCAGGAGCCGATGACGGTCACGGGCTCGCGCGCGGCAGCCCCCAGGATGCCGGCGGCGATGCCGAAGGCGCCGAAATCCACGCTGCGCGTGACGACGGCGTTCTTGCCCTCGGTCGGGCTCTCGAAGGGAATGACTTCGATGGTCATGCCCTCGGGCATGAAGCGCTCATAGAAGAAGGGCGTGATCGAGTGGATGAGGCGCAGCGCGCCCATGCGCACCCGCGTGCCCTGAGCGGCGACGATGGCCGGCGTGGCCAAGGTGGCGGCCGAGGCGGCCAGCAGCGTGCGGCGGTGAAGGCTCATGTCGGGCGCTCCCATATGATTCGTGACGGCGCCCGTTTTTGGCCCGGGGGCAGGGCGGGGCAAGGGGGCTGGGGGCCCCCTCTGGGCGCGCCATGCATGGGGCTGCCTTCCGCACGGGCAGGTCGCCCATGCGGAAGGCAGCGCATCAGCCCCCTGACTTACCCCGCGATCACGCGGATCGGCTTGCCCGCCTGGAAGGCCTCGATCGCCTCCACCGCGCCGGCGAAATAGGCGCGGTAGTTTTCCTCGGTGACGTAGCCCAGATGCGGCGTCAGCACGGTGTTGGGCGCATTGAGCAAGGGGTGGTCGGAAGGCAGCGGCTCAATGTCATAGACATCAATGCCCGCCTGGATGCGCCCGGCATGCAGCGCCTCCAGGAGCGCCGGCTGATCCACCAGCGGCCCGCGCGAGGTGTTCACCAGCATGGCACCGGGCTTCATGGCGGCGAGTTCGGCCGCCCCCACGATGCCGCGCGAACGGTCGGAGAGGATGAGGTGCAGGCTCACCACATCCGCCTGGGCAAACAGCTCCTGCTTTTCCACGCGCGTGGCACCCACGGCGGCGGCGGCCTCGGCGGTCAGGTTCGTGCTCCAGGCGATGACCTTCATGCCCAGCGCCTGGCCCACCTTGGCCACGCGGCTGCCGAGCTTGCCCAGCCCCACCACGCCCAGCGTGCGGCCTTCCAGCCCCACGCCGATCTTCGTCTGCCACTGGCCGGCATGCAGCGCGCCCACCTGCTCCGGAATGCGGCGCGCCAGCGAGAGGATCAGACCCCAGGTCAAATCCACCGTCGGCGCGCCAAAGCTCGGCGTGCCGGAGAAGATGATGCCGCGCTCGGCGCAGGCTTCGGCGTCAATGCCGCGATTGCGCTCGCCCGTCGTGATCAGCAGCTTGAGGTTGGGCAGCCGCTCGATCAGCGCGCGAGGGAAGGGGGTGCGCTCGCGCATCGCCAGGATGGCGTCGAAGGGCATGAGGCGCGCGACCAGCGCCTCACGGTCAGCGATGGTGTCGCGGAAGACGGTCTTCTCCAGGCCGGGCAGCCGGTCCCAGGGGCCCATGGCGAGGGTGACGTCCTGGTAGTCGTCGAGGATGGCGAGGCGCTTCAATTCGGGCATGGTCCGCTCCCTTGGGGGTCAATCATTCAGGGCGCGAAGGGCGTTGAGAATCACCGCCGCGTCAATCACCTCCTGCAGAATGGCGCCCTGCACGGGGCTGAGATAGCCGAAGGCGGCCGCCACCATGCCCATCGTGGAAAGGCCGATGCCGACGGTCACACTTTGCAGCGCAATCGCCCGCGCCCGCCGCGCTGCGCGCAGCGTGCCAGCCAGGCGCGAAAGGCCATCCACCAGCAGCACCGCATCCGCGGCCTCGGCCGCCGCACCGCCCTTGGTGGCGACGGCGACGCCGACATCGGCGGCAGCCAGCGCCGGCGCGTCGTTCAGCCCATCGCCCAGCATCAGCACGGGGCCATCGGCGCGGGCCGCCGCGATCAGCGCCACCTTGTCGGCGGGGCTTTGCCGGGCATGGGCGGAATCGGCGCCTACGGCCTGGGCCGCGGCCTGCACGGGGGCGGCAGCATCACCGGAGGCGAGGATGATGCGGGTGATGCCATCGGCGCGCAGCGCGGCCACGGTGGCCACGGCATCGGGGCGCAGTTGGTCGGCGAAGACCAGCGTCGCGGCGGGTGCGCCCTCCAGCGCAATCGCGCAGAGCAGCGCGCCGGCCGGCGCCTCGCCGGGGGGCGGCAGGGCCGCCTGTCCCGTGAGTTGCGCGACCCAGGCCGGGCCGCCCACCGCCACGGCGCGGCCCTCCACCAGCCCTGTCACGCCCTCGCCCGGAACCTCGCGCACCTCGGCGGGCGTGGTCAGTGTCAGGCCGCGCGCGCGGGCTGCGGCGACCAGGGCGCGGGCGATGGGATGCTCGGAGGCTTGGTCGAGCGAGGCGGCCAGGCGCAGCGCTTCCTCGTGGCCCGCCATGGCGGTGAGGGCGGGGCTGCCTGCCGTGATGGTGCCGGTCTTGTCCATCACCAGCACGCGGATGCGGGCCATGGCTTCCAGCACCGCCGCCGATTTCACCAGCACGCCAAGCTTGGCCGTGCGCGAGAGCCCCGCCAGCAGCGCCACTGGGACGGCGAGGATCAGCGGGCAGGGGGTGGCGATGACGAGCACGGCCAGCGCCCGCTGCGCCTCGCCCGTGATCGCCCAGGCGCCGCCGGCCAGAATCAGCGTGACGGCGAGGAAGCCGAGCGACCATTGATCGGCGAGGCGCGCCATGGGCGCCCGGCTGTCAGCCGCGCTGCGCACCATGCGGACGATGCCGGCATAGGTGCTCTCGGCGGCGTCCGTCGTCGCGCGGAGGTCAAAGGCATCGCCGGCATTGGCGCAGCCCGAGAGCATCGCTTCCCCCGCGGCGAAACGCACCGGCATGGGCTCGCCCGTCAGCGCCGCCGTGTCGAGCATGGCGAGTGGCGAGGCCAGCGTGCCATCCACCGGCAGCACGGCGCCGCGCCGGATCAGCAGCAGGTCGCCCACCGCGATCTGCTCGATCGGGATTTCGGTCAGCGCGCCGCCATCATGCCGCAGCGCGGTGCGCGGCTGGCGGGCCAGCAGCGCCGTCATCTCCGCCCCGGCGCGGCGATGTGCATAGTCTTCCAGATACTGCCCGCCGGCATACATCAGGCCGACGATATTGGCCGCGAGCGGCTCGCCCATCGCAAGGCCGGCCGCCATGGCCAGCGCCGCGATCAGATCGAGCCCGAAGGCGCCCTGGCGCAGGCTGCGGATCATCTCCGCGACCAGCAGGATCAGGACGGGCAGGGTGCCCATGGCGAAGGCGATTTCGGGCCGCCCGCCCCACCACCAGAGCAGGCCGCCACCCAGCAGCCCCAGCAGCGGACAGGCGACCAGCAGGCGCCGATCCGCGAGGGGATTCACCCCTGCACCGCCGCACCCGCCGCACGCAACGCCGCGGGCAGCGGCACCGTCTCGGATTGGGCGGCGCGCTTCACATAGACATGGGTGAAATGCCCCTCGGCCGCCGCGCGATCCTCGTCATTGCGGAACAGCGCCAGCGCATAGGTGATGGAGGAGGTTCCGAGCCGCGTGACGCGCAGCCCGCCCGTGATCTCATCCGGGAAGGCAAGGGGCGCGTGGTAGCGGCAGCCGGTCTCGACGACGAGGCCGACATGTTCGCTCGTCGCCAGGTCCAGCACGCCATGGGCCAGCAGGAAGCGCGCCACGACCGTGTCGAAGAAGCTGTAGTGCTGGACGTTGTTCATGTGGCCGTAGATGTCATTGTCCATCCAGCGCGTGGGCATGGAGATGAACCAGCGGTAGTCGCTGCGGTTGCCTGGGGGCGCCCTCATGCTTCCGCCCCCTTGGCGAGCGCCTCCGTCACCACCGCCTCATCCACGCAGATCTCGAAATCCGGGATATGCGGCAGCGCGCCGGCGCGGATCATGGCCTCACCCAGCGCCTGGAAGGCCGCGCGAGGCATGTGCGGCCCGTCGGTCCAGAGGTTGGACGCCTGATAGCGCGCCACGGCCCTCTCGCGCGTGGCATGCGGCAGGTCGGGGAAGCGGGCTTCCAGCAGCGTGGCGATCTCGGCCGGGCTGGCGCTTTCCATCCAGCGCAGCGTCTCGGCCAGCGCGCGCACCATGCCGCGCATGGCCTCGCGCCGGGCCGTCAGCGTCGCGGTCGTGCTGTAGAGCGAGCTATAGGCCATGGGCCCGGTGCTGGCCTGGCTGAACCAGACGGCGCCGCCCGCTTCCTCCACCTGCGACGCAAAGGGCTCGAAGACCTGGATGGCGTCGAGCTTGCCTTCGAGCAGGGATGCCACGTTTTCGGCCATGGTCCCGCCCGCACGGTCCTTCACCGGCCGGCCGCCGGCGCGGGCCACGGCGTCGGCCAGGCACCAGACCGGGGTGGGGACTTCGGAGACGAGTCCCAGGCGGAAGCCATTCAGCTCCGCCAGATGCAGCCCCTCCCGCGCCGAACGCCCGACGATCAGGAAGGGGTCGCGCATGATCACGGCGCAAAAGGCCGTAAGCGGCGAGGCCGGGTCCGCCGCGCGGTGCTGCATCACGCGCATCGGCCCGCTCCAGGCGAGGTCGGCGCGGCCTTCCAGCACCGCCTCGGCGGCGAGGGTGGGGGTGCCGGCAGTCTCCATGCGCAAATCCAGCCCGTTCCGGGTGAAGGCGCCGCGCGCCTCCGCCAGGTAATAGGGGGCATAGAACAGCGCGCGAAAAGGCTCGGCGAGGATCAGGGTCTCGGGCATGGCGGGAGGATGCGGCGGTTTGGGCCGGTTTGCCAGCGGGGCGGGGCGACAAGAAAAAAAGGGCCTCCGGCGGCCGGGGCCGAGGGGCCCCGGACCCCAGATGTTGGGGTCAGGACGCGTGGTGGGTTCGGAGCCAGGCGACGTAGGCCGCGACACCTGCCTCCAGCGTCGTGGGCGCATGGGGGTACCCGGCCTGGCGCAGCTTCGCCATCGGGGCCTCGGTGAAATACTGGTACTTGCCGCGCAGATCTTCTGGCATGGGCATGAACTCGATCCGCTCGGGCAGGCCCAGGGCCGCGAAGACCGCGCGCGTCAGGTCGAGGAAGCTGCGCGCCTGGCCGCTGCCGCAATTGAACAGGCCCGAGACGCCCGGATTGTCCAGCAGCCAGAGCATCACCCGGACGCAATCCGTGACATTCACAAAATCCCGGCTCTGCATGCCATCGGCGATGCCCGCGCGGTCCGAGGCGAAAAGCCGGGCCGGCGCGCCGGTCAGGATCTCGCGATACTTGTGCAGCGCCACGCTCGCCATGCGGCCCTTATGGCCCTCCCGCGGGCCATAGACGTTGAAGAATTTCAGCCCCGCCCATTGCGGCGGACGCGGCCGGCCGAGCTGCAGCATCTGCGCCACGCGCCGATCAAACGCATGCTTGGACCAGCCATAGAGGTTGAGCGGCTTGAGGCGCGCCAATTCCTCGGGTGTCTCGCCATCCTCGAAGCCTTGGTCGCCATCGCCATAGGTCGCGGCGGAGGAGGCGTAGATGAAAGGCACTCCCTCTGCCGCGCACCAATCCCAGAGCTTCAGCGAGAGCGTGAGGTTGGAAGCGGCGACGAGGTCGCCATCCGTCTCGGTGGTGGCGCTGATGGCGCCCAGATGCATCACGGCGCGCGGGCGCAGGGCGAGTGCCGCGTCCAGCTCGGGCGGCGGCAGCAGCCCGGCCAGGATGGCGCCGTCCAGGTTGCGCCATTTCTCGTCCTTGCCGAGCCAGTCCAGCACCACCACCTCCTCGCCACGGGCGGTGAGAGCTGCGACAAGGTTCGAACCGATGAAGCCGGCGCCGCCGGTGACGAGAATCATGGTTGCGGG
>JAIYDS010000313.1 GCA_027487385.1 Acetobacteraceae bacterium
AGCCGGACATTCTTCGCCACCTGGCCGCGCAGGAAGGCATGGGCGCGCTTCAGCGCCGCGAATTGCTCGGGCGGCACATCCTTGCCCAGGCCGCTGATGAAGGCCGTCATGTGGCGCAGATCAGGGCTGGCGCGCACCTCGGTCACGGTGATGCGGGCATTGGCCAGGTCCGGGTCGCGGAAATCGCCGCGCTCGAAGATGGCGGCGAGCGCGTGCCGCACCTCCTCCGCCACGCGGAGCTGGCGCTGCGACGGCGCGCCGGGATTGTCTTGGTGGCGCTTGGCCATCTCTCAATTCTCTCAAAAAGCAAAAGGCGCGGCGGGCTGCCCCGCCGCGCCCCAAATGGTCAGGCCACGGGATCAGGCCGCGGCGACGGTTTCCGTCTCGAAGCACTCGATCTGGTCGCCCACGCGGATGTCGTCATAATTCTTGAAGCCCATGCCGCATTCGTACCCGTTGGTGACTTCCTTCACGTCATCCTTGAAGCGGCGCAGCGTGCTGAGCTCGCCCTCGTGGATCACGATGCCGTCGCGCAGCAGGCGCACGCCGCAGCCGCGCTTGACCACGCCCTCGGTCACGCGGCAGCCGGCCACATTGCCCAGGCGCTTGACCTCGAACACTTGCAGGATCTGCGCGTAGCCGATGAAGCTCTCGCGCTGGACGGGGGCGAGGCGCGACTTGAAGATCGCCTCGATGTCGTCCGACACCTGGTAGATGATGGAGTAGTAGCGGATATCCACGCCATCCCGCTGCGCCATCTCGCGCGCCTGGCTGGTGGCACGGACGTTGAAGGCGACGACCACGGCGTTGGACGCCTTCGCGAGCTGGATGTCGCTCTCCGTGATCTGGCCGACGGCCGAGTGCAGCACGCGGATGCGCACCTCCTCATTGCCGAGCTTGCCGAGGGTGACGTTGATCGCCTCGGCCGAGCCCTGCACGTCGGCCTTGACGACGACGGCCACTTCCTTCTGCTCGCCCGCCTGGATGCGCGCCAGCATGTCGTTCAGCGTGCCACGGCCGGCGCCGAGTGCGGCGGCGGCCTTTTCGCGGGCACGGCGCTGGCGGAATTCGCTGACTTCGCGCGCCTGGCCTTCATTGTCCACGGCGACGAAATTCTCGCCGGCCGAGGGCACGCCGGAGAGGCCCAGGATTTCCACGGGAACCGAGGGGCCGGCCGTCTTCAGCGGCTTGCCCAGGCTGTCCACCAGGGCGCGCACGCGGCCCCATTCGGCGCCGGCCACCACGATGTCGCCCTGCTTCAGCGTGCCCTTCTGGACCAGCACCGTCGCCACCGGGCCACGGCCGCGATCCAGCTTGCTCTCGATCACCGTGCCCTCGCCCGGACGATCGGGATTGGCGCGGAGGTCGAGGATTTCGGCCTGGAGCAGGATGGCTTCCAGCAGCTTGTCCAGGTTGGTGCCCTTGGTGGCCGAGACCTGGATTTCCTGCGTCTCGCCGCCCAGGCTTTCCACCACGATCTCATGCTGCAACAGCTCGTTGCGCACGCGGTCGAGGTTGATGCCGGCCTTGTCGATCTTGTTCACGGCCACGATCAGCGGCACATCCGCGGCGCGGGCGTGCTTGATGGCCTCGATGGTCTGCGGCATCACGCCGTCATCGGCGGCGACGACCAGCACGACCATGTCGGTGACGCCGGCGCCGCGGGCGCGCATCGCCGTGAAGGCCTCATGGCCCGGCGTGTCGATGAAGGTGACCTTCCCCCCGGGCGTCTCGACCTGATAGGCGCCGATATGCTGGGTGATGCCGCCCGCCTCGCGCGCCGCCACATCGGTCTTGCGCAGGGCATCGAGCAGCGACGTCTTGCCGTGGTCGACATGGCCCATGATGGTGACGACGGGCGGGCGCGGCAGCAGCGCTTCCTCCTCATCCACCATGCCTTCAAGGCCGAGTTCCACGTCATCCTCGGCCACGCGCTTCACGCGGTGGCCGAATTCCTGCGCGACCAGCTCGGCCGTGTCGGCGTCGATGCTCTGCGTCAGCGTCGCCATCACGCCCATGCGGAACAGCGCCTTCACCACCTCGCCGCCACGGGCGGCCATGCGGTTGGCGAGTTCCTGGACCGAAATGGTCTCGGGGATCACGACGTCACGGACGACGCGCTCCTGGCCGGCGCGCAGGCGCTGGAGCTCGGCCTGGCGGCGCTCGCGCTCGCGGGCGCGGCGGACTGAGGCCATCGAGCGGCTGCGCTCATCCTCGCCATCCATGGCGGCGGCGACGTCGATGCGGCCTTCGCGGCGGCCGAGCGCCAGCGGCGCCTTCTTCACCGGCGCGGGGGCCGGACGCTTCACGCCGCCGGGCGAGGTGCCGCCGCCGGGCCGGCGGGCGGGACCGCGACGGTCATCCTCTTCCTCGGCCCGCGCGCGCGGGTTGAGCGAGAGCTTGGCGGCCGCATTGGAGGGCGGCGGGTTGGAGGGGCGGACAGCCGGCCCCTGCACGGCGCGGGCCGCCAGCGGCGTCACGCGCGGCGCGGCGGGGCGGGCGGGTTCGGCCGGGGCGTTGGAGCGGGGGGCCTCGTCACGCGGGGCCGGGCGGGGCTCGGCACGCGCCGGCGTCGCGGGGGCGGCGGGCTTGGCGACGGGTTGAGCGGCCTCAGCCTCAGCTTCGCGCGCAGCCTGGCGGGCCTGGCCGGCGGCGGCGCGGGCGGCGGCCTCGGCCTCCTCGCGCTGGCGGGCCTCTTCCTCGGCGCGGCGGGCCGCTTCCTCGGCGGCGCTGCGGAGCATGAGCGCCTGCTGCTCGCGCTGCTCACGCTCGCGGGCGGCCTCGATGCGGCGCTGCTCCTCCAACACCCGCTGGCGGGTGGCGAGTTCAGCCGCGGTCAGCGGCCGGCCGGAAGGGCCGGTGGCGGGGCGGGGCGCGGCGGGGCGCGGCGCATTGCCGGAGGGCGTGCTCGCCGCGGGGCGGGGCGCGCTCGCGGGCGGATTCGCCGGGGCGCTGGGGGCTGGGGCGGGTGCGCCGCCGGCAGCGGGGGCGGGGCGGGGTGCGCCGGGGCGCACGGGCGCCGTGGGCGCGCGCAGCGTCGTCGCGGGGGCACCGGTGCCCGGCGCCCGCTTCTTCACCACCTCGACCTGCACGACCTTGCTGCGGCCATGGCTGAAGCTCTGGCGGACGCTGCCTGCATCCACCGTCTTGCCCATTTCCAGCCGGCCTGCCGGGCGAAGACTCAATCGGCTCTTGGCCGCATCCTGTTCGTTCTGGTCGCTCATTCGTCGTTCCGAACTCAATCCTTCACCCTCAAACCGCTGCGAAACCGGCCAAACGCGCCGTTTCCGCCTGCAGCGAGGAAACCATCCGACCGGGAGAGACCGCCACGTGCACCGCGCGATCCCGCCCAAAAACCCCACCCAACTCCGCGGCCGTGAGCGGTGTCAGGACCGGAAACCCAAGCTCCCCGGCGTCAACGCCCGGCGTGCGCCCGCCGATCAATCGGCTTCGTTCGGCGGGGCTGCCATCCGAAGCCTGGATCAGCAGCGCCACCTTCGCGTGGCGGAGCCAGTCCAGCACGGCTTCCCGGCCCGCCACCGCCTCACCGCTGCGCCGCGCAAAGCCCAGGAAATCCAGGACACGCTGCCGAAGACCCGAGACGATCAGCGCGCCAAGATCGCCCGGCACCCCGACAGGGCCCCGCGCGGCCTTGGCGAAGGCCCCCTGCTTCAGTGCCTTGCGCAGCACCTCATCCTTCGCCACCAACCATAGGCCTCTGCCCGGCAGGCGTCCACCCGGATCAGGCACCAGCTCACGCATGGGCCCGATGACGAATCGGATCATCTGTTCCTTCGGCAGGGTCTGCCGCGTGACGATGCAGCGCCGCAACGGCCCGCGCTCGCGCGCGATGGCGTCATCCGGCAGCGTATCCGCGAGGGGTTCAGCCTGGGGCAGCTTGCGCCTCCCCATCCTCGTCGAACCAATGGGAGCGCGCGGCCATGATGACGGCGTTGGCCGTCTCCTCATCCATCACATCGGCGCCCAGAATCTCCACCAGCTCATCGGAGGCGAGGTCGGCCAGGTCGTCCAGCGTCTTCACCCCGGCCTCGCCCAGCTGGACCATCATGCCCGCGGTGAAGGTGCCGATCTCGGCGATCGCGTCCTCGACGCCCAGCTCCACGCGGCGGCTGTCGAATTCTGCCTCCTTGGCCTCCAGGAAGGCCATGGCGCGGCGCTTCAGCTCGGCCGCGATGGCCTCGTCGAAGCCCTCGATGGCCGCCAGCTCCTCTTCCTCCACCTCGATGATCTCCTCGATGGTGGAGTAGCCCTCGGTCACCAGCAGGCCGGCGATCATGTCGTCCACGTCCAGCGCCTCGACGAACAGCGCGCTGCGCTTGTTGAAGTCGAGCTGACGGCGCTCGCTCTCGCCGGCCTCGGTCATGATGTCGATGTCGTAGCGCGTCAGCTGCGAGGCGAGGCGCACATTCTGCCCGCGCCGGCCGATGGCCAGCGAAAGCTGCTCATCCGGCACCACCACTTCCACGCGCTTGCTCTCATCATCCAGCAGCACCTTGGCCACTTCGGCCGGCGCCATGGCGTTGACGATGAAGGTCGCGATGTCGTGGCTCCAGGGGATGATGTCGATCTTCTCGCCCTGGAGTTCCGCGACCACGGCCTGCACGCGGCTGCCGCGCATGCCGACGCAGGCGCCGACCGGGTCAATGCTCGAATCGCGGCTGATCACGGCCATCTTGGCGCGGGAGCCGGGGTCGCGCGCCACGGCCTTGATCTCGATGATGCCGTCATAGATCTCGGGCACTTCCTGGGCGAAGAGCTTGGCCAGGAAGCCCGGATGGGTTCGGCTGAGGAAGATCTGCGGGCCGCGCGGCTCCTCGCGCACGTCGTAGATATAGGCGCGCACGCGGTCGCCATTCTTGAAGGCCTCGCGCGGGATGGTCTCGTCGCGGCGCAGCAGGGCCTCGGCCTTGCCGAGTTCCACCATGAGGTTGCCGTATTCGGTGCGCTTGACCGTGCCGTTGATGATCTCGCCCACGCGGTCCTTGTATTCTTCGTATTGCTTCTTGCGCTCCACCTCGCGCACGCGCTGCACGATCACCTGCTTGGCGGTCTGCGCGCCGATGCGGCCGAAATCCACCGGCGGCAGCGGGTCCACGATGAATTCGCCGACCGCGATGCCGGGCTTCACCTTGGCGGCGATGCGCAGCGGCATCTGCGTCTCCTCATCCTCCAGCGCGTCATCGGCGACGACGAGCGTCCAGCGGGAGAGCTTCACGGCGCCGGTCTTGCGGTCGATCTCGGCGCGGATGTCCTTGTTGATGCCATAGGTCTGCCGGCCGGCCTTGCCCATGGCGAGTTCCATCGCCTCGAGCACTTCCTCCTTCTCGATCATCTTCTCGCGGGCGACGGCCTCGGCCACCTGCAGGAATTCGGGACGGGGGATCGCAACATCCAGGGCCATGGTTCAGTTCCCTTGTTCCGCCGCGCTCGCGGCCTTGATTTGCGCCGCGGTGGCGGCGATCAGTTCGTCGGTCAACACCAGCTTCGCGCGGCGCATCTGGTCGCGCGGCAGCGTGATCTCGGGGCCTTCATCCAGGCGCAGCCGGCCGCTCTCGGCATCGGCGCCGAGGACGATGCCACGGAAGCGCTTGCGGCCGTCGATCGGGATCAGCATCTCCACCGTCGCCAC
>JAIYDS010000056.1 GCA_027487385.1 Acetobacteraceae bacterium
AGCAGCGCCAGATCGGTCAGGTCATCGCCGCCGATGACGCGGGCCGTCAGCTCCTGCCCGCCCTGCAGGCCGACGGTGACGCGCTGCGCCTGGCCGATCACATGGTTGTTGGTGACGACGAGGCCCGAGGGATCAATCACGAAGCCGGAGCCCGCGCCCTGCACCCGCTCCCGCCGGCCGCGGAAATAGCGCTCGAAGGGGGTGCCGCGGAACTCGGGCGGGGGTTGGACATTCTGCTCGCCGCTGACGGCGATGTTGACCACGGCCGGCAGCACGCGTTCGGCGAGATCCGCGAAATCGGGCAGCAGGCCGCGCTGAGCCACGGCGGGGGCGCTGCCGCAGCCGGCCAGCGCGGGCGGCAGGAGCAGCGCGCCCAGTACGGCCTGGCGGCGGCTCAGGTAGGGAGAGGCAAGCGGGGCCATCTGGGGTCCGGCGGATCCTGTTCGGCGGGCATGGCGCGAATCGGCGCCCCAGCCCAGGGGAAGCGGGTGATGATCGTCGCAGTCGGGCCAGGGATGCAAGCGCGCGCCTTCAGGCGGGGCGGGTTGCGAGGATCGCCGCGGCCAGATCCTCCCCGGCCCAGCCGACGGATTTGAACAGCGTCACCTGTTCGGGCGAGGTGCGGCCCGGATGGGCGTTGCGGCAGAGATCGGCCAGCTCGGCCACCACATGCCCGGGCGTGATGTGACCCTCCGCGATGGCCTGCACCACGTCGCCCGCCTCGGAGAGGCCACCGGCGCGGGTGTCCACCACCACCAGCGCGCGGGCGACGGCCGGGCCATCCACCTCCCGCAGATCGGCGCGATAGGCGCCCACCAGGTCGAGATGCGTGCCGGGGGAGAGGTCCGCGCCATGCACCAGCGGCGCGGCGGAGAGGGTGGCGGCGGCGATGATGTCGAAGCCCGCGGGCTCGGGCCGGGGCACGGCATGGGCCGGGATGCCATGGGCCACCAGCCGCGCCGCCAGGGCCCCGGCATTGGACGCGCGGGGGGACCAGATGGCGATCTCGGTGAGCGGGAAGCTGGCAGCGTAGGCCTCGGCCAGGGCGGCGGCGACGCGGCCCGAACCCAGCAGCAGCAGGCGCCGGGAGTCCGGCCGCGCCAGGAAGCGCGCGGCCAGGACGGAGGTGGCTGCGGTCCGCCGGTCGGTCAGCTCGCCGCCATCCAGCAGGGCGACGGGCTGGCCGGTCACCGCGTCCGACAGGAGATAGGCCGCATGCACGGCGGGCAGGCCGCGCGCGCCATTGCCCGGCGAGACATGGACGATTTTCACGCCCGAATGGGTGGCATTGCTGGCCGGCATGAGCAGCAGAGTGCCGGATTCCGGCAGGGGATGGGCGTGGCGGAGCGGGGCCTGGCAGCCCGTGGCGAAGATGTCGCGGATCGCCTCGATCAGCGCGGGCCAGGGCAGGCGCGCCGCGATCTCGGCCTTGTCAAGTTGCAGCACCGCATGGCTCCCCTCGAAAGCATGATTGATCCCGGACGCTTCCTAGCGCAGCATCGGCCGATCAACGAGCCGCCCCGCGGGGCGGCACCATGCCTGGGAGCTTTTCTGATGATGCCGATGCGGCGCAGCGTAACCAAGACCTTGAGCGCCTATGCCTTTGGCGTGGTGGCCACCCTTTTCGCGGCGGCCGTGCCGGCCCAGGCCCAGGCTCCTGCCGCCCCCGCCGCCGCGCCCGCCGTGACGGGCAGCACGCTGGATGCGATCCGCGCCCGCGGCACGCTGATCTGCGGCGTGGGAACCGGCCTGGCCGGCTTCGCCCTGCCGGACAGCCAGGGCAATTGGCGCGGCTTCGACGTGGATTACTGCCGCGCCATCGCCATCGCGCTGTGGAACGACCCGACCAAGGTGCGCTACGTCCCCACCACCGCCCAGGTGCGCTTCACCGCCCTGCAATCGGGCGAGGTGGACATCCTGAGCCGCAACACGACCTTCACGCTGAGCCGCGACACCTCGCTGGGCTTCGATTTCGCGGCCATCAATTTCTATGACGGCCAGGGCTTCATGGTGAAGCGCAGCCTGAACGTGCAGAACGCCCGGCAGCTCGATGGCGCGACCATCTGCGTGCAGCCCGGCACCACCACCGAGCAGAACCTGGCCGACTGGGCGCGCGGCGCGCGCGTGCAGATCCGCCCCGTCGTGATCGAGCGGCTGGAGGACAACCTGGCCGCGTATAATGCCGGCCGCTGCGACGCCTATACCACCGACGTCTCGGGCCTCGCCGCCATCCGTTCCGCCCAGGCGAACCCCAATGACCACGTCATTCTTCCCGACGTGATCAGCAAGGAGCCGCTGGGCCCGCTGGTGCGCCATGGCGACCAGCGCTTCACCGACCTCGTCCGGTGGATCCATTTCGGCCTGATCAGCGCCGAGGAATTCGGCATCACCTCGGCCAATGCGCAGCAGATGCTGGCCTCCGACCCCCGCCCCGACGTGCAGCGCATCCTGGGCCGCACGGCGGAGCTCGGCCGCATGCTGGGCGTGGACAATGCCTGGATGCTGAACATCATCCGGACCTTGGGCAATTACGGCGAGATCTTCGAGCGCAACCTGACGCCGATCGGCCTGCAGCGTGGCCGCAACGCGCTCTGGACCACGCCGGGTGGCCTGCAATACGCGCCGCCCTTCCGGTGACTTCAAACCTGCCTTCCCCGGCGGAACATTGCCTCCGGGGCAGGCAGGAGCGCCTCCACCGGCCCCAGGTGGAGATTCCTTCATGTCTCAGACCGGCCTTGATCTGAGACACTCCATTCCAGCGTCACGGCTTTCGTAGGAATTGGCCCGCCCAGGCCGGGCGGACCGCACCCGCAAGGCGGAACACCGCCACGGGTTCAAGATTGAGGGGTAGGGCAAACATGTCCGGGGTTACCGATCCACGCCTGCTGCGCAAGGCGCCGCCAAGGCCGCTGCGCCTCTCCTGGGCGGATGAGCGTTTCCGCAACATCATCTGGCAGGTGCTGGTCGTCGGGGCCGTCATCGCCGTCCTCTACTGGCTCTGGTCCAACACGCGCTACAATCTGGAAGTGCGGCGCATCGCGACGGGGTGGGATTTCCTCTGGCGCGAGGCGGGCCTGCCGATCGGCGAGAGCCTGATCGAATACGATCCCTCCATGTCCTATTTCCGCGCACTCCAGGTGGGTGTGCTGAACACGCTCAAGGTCGCCATCATCGGCATCGTCCTGGCGACGATCCTGGGCACGCTGCTGGGCGTGGCGCGGCTTTCCAAGAACTGGATGCTGAACAAATTCGCCGCCGCCTATGTCGAGATCGTGCGCGACCTGCCGCTGCTGCTGCAACTGCTCTTCTGGTACGCGCTGCTCCAGGGCCTGCCCGGGCCACGCCAGGCCTTCAACCCGATCGAGGGCGTGTTTCTCTCGAATCGTGGCCTGAAGGTGCCCTTCTTCGTCTGGGAAAGCGCGCATAGCTGGGCGCTGCTGACCTTCGTGGCGGGCATCGCGGCCACCATCTTCTACCGGCGCTGGGCGCGGGCGAAACAGTATCAGGACGGGGAAATCCGCGCGATCTGGCCGGCGGCGCTGGCCTTCGTCATCGGTGCGCCGCTGGCCGTCTGGGCCGCCCTGGGCGCGCCCTTCACGCCGGACGTGCCGGCGCTGCGTGGCTTCAACTTCCGCGGCGGCATCGATGTCAGCCCCGAATTCTTCGCCCTGCTGCTGGGGCTGACGCTCTACACGGCGGGCTTCATCGCCGAGATCGTGCGCGCCGGCATCCAGGCGGTGAGCCAGGGGCAATGGGAGGCGGCGGAGGCGCTCGGCCTGCCGCGCAGCCGCGTGATGAACCTGATCGTGCTGCCGCAGGCCATGCGCGTGATCATCCCGCCGATGACCAGCCAGTTCCTGAACATCACCAAGAACTCCTCGCTGGCGGTCGCCATCGGCTACCAGGACATCGTCAGCATCGCGAACACCACGCTGAACCAGACGGGCCAGGCGATCGAAGGCATTGCCATCATCATGCTGGTCTACCTGACGATCAGCCTGAGCATTTCGCTCTTCATGAACTGGTACAACAAACGCATCGCGCTGGTGGAGCGTTGAGGATGCAGCGCACGCTCCCCCCATACGGCCGCACAGCGGCCGGCGCCGCCCACCCGACCTCCCATCCAGCGCACCCGTCGCGCGGCGAAGCCAAGGCCGCGAATGCGGCCGCCCGGCGTCTGAGGGCATAAAACATGAGCGACATCACCGCGGGGACGACCCTGCATTCCTCCTCCGCCGCCCGGACGGCCCCGGTCAGCCTGGTCGGGCCGCTGGCCTGGATGAAGACCAACCTCTTCGCCAATTGGTGGTCCACCGCCATCACCCTGGCGATGGGCTATCTGATCATCCGCACGGGCGTCAGCTTCATCGACTGGGCCTTCGTCAACGCCATCTGGTCGGTCCCGGTCAGCCCCCAGGGCATCGCCAACACCGAGGCCTGCCGCGAGGCCAAGGGCGTCGGCGCCTGCTGGGCCGTCATCACCGAGAAGCACCGCTTCATCCTCTTCGGCACCTATCCCTATGACGAGCATTGGCGGCCGCTGCTGGTCTGCTTCCTCTTCATCGGGCTCTACATCGTCTCGGCCATGCGGCGCTTCTGGCGCTGGGAGCTGGCTCTGATCTGGGCCGCCGTGCTCACCGTCATCGGCATTCTCATGTGGGGCGGCGTCTTCGGCATGACCTATGTGCCGCAGGAGCGCTGGGGCGGCCTGCCGATCACGCTCATCCTCGCCACCTTCGGCCTCGCCTTCGCCTTTCCGGTGGCGAACCTGGTGGCGCTGGGCCGGCGGTCGAGCCTGCCGGCGATCAAGGCGCTCTGCGTGCTCTATGTCGAGCTGATCCGCGGCGTGCCGCTGATCTCCCTGCTCTTCATGGCGAGCGTGATGTTCCCGCTCTTCCTCCCCGAGGGCATGAACATCGACAAGCTGCTGCGCGCGCAGGTCGCCATCATCCTCTTCGCCGGCGCCTATCTGGCAGAGGTGGTGCGCGCGGGCCTCCAGGCCCTGCCGAAGGGGCAGTACGAGGCGGCGGACGCGCTGGGCCTGAGCTATTGGAAGAAGACCGGCTTCATCATCCTGCCCCAGGCGCTGCGCCTGGTGATCCCGCCCCTGGTGAACACCTTCATCGGCTTCTTCAAGGACACCTCGCTGGTGCTGATCATCGGCATCTTCGACCTGCTGACCGCCGGCAAGACCGCCATCATCGAGCCGTCCTGGCAGGGCTTCGGCGTCGAGGTTTACATTACGCTCGGGCTTATCTACTTCATCTTCTGCTACGCGATGTCCAAGTATAGTGCCGGCCTCGAAACGGAACTGAACAAGGGTCGCAGGCGATGAGTTTCTGCAATGCTCACCGGCGGCAAGACCGGAATGCCAAGCGCAAGGCTTTGAATCTTCAAGCTGGGAGACCGGATTTCCATGTCGGCTGCTGAAACCCTCGCCTCCTCCGTCCGCGCCGACGCGCCGCCGGCCATCTCGCTCAAGGGCGTGAACAAATGGTTCGGGGCGCTGCATGTACTGCGCGACGTGAACCTCGATGTTGCGCTCGGCGAGCGCGTGGTGGTCTGCGGCCCCTCGGGCTCGGGCAAATCCACCCTGATCCGCTGCATCAACCGCCTGGAGGAACACCAGGAGGGCCAGATCATCGTGGACGGCATCGAACTGTCGAATGATTTGCGCAGCCTGGATGCCATCCGCCGCGAGGTCGGCATGGTGTTCCAGAGCTTCAACCTGTTCCCGCACCTCACCATCCTGGAAAACTGCACCCTGGCGCCGATCTGGGTCCGCAAGATGCCCAAGAAGGAGGCCGAGGAACTGGCGATGGAGTACCTGACCCGGGTGCGCATCCCCGAGCAGGCCAACAAGTATCCGGGCCAGCTTTCAGGCGGGCAGCAGCAGCGCGTGGCCATCGCCCGCGCGCTCTGCATGAAGCCCAAGATCATGCTGTTCGACGAGCCGACCAGCGCGCTCGACCCCGAGATGATCAAGGAGGTGCTCGACACCATGGTCATGCTGGCCGAGACGGGCATGACGATGATCTGCGTGACGCACGAAATGGGCTTCGCCCGCACCGTGGCCGACCGCGTGATCTTCATGGATCGCGGCGAGATCGTGGAATCGGGTGAGCCGCAATCGCTCTTCAGCAACCCGCAGACCGAGCGCCTGCAGACCTTCCTCAGCCAGATCCTCCGCGGTCACTGAGTGAAGGGAGATGCAAGAACCTCAGGTTCTTGCCATGGCGTTTGAGGGGCGTCGCCCCTCAAACCTTCCGTTATTGATACGCCGCAATGCAGCCATGCGGCCCCCATGTTTGTTGTGCAGGAAGCGCCGCCCTAACGCTGCGCGCCGTCCCATCATGAGGCCCCTTGCGTGAGCGCCCCCAGCAACAAGTTGACCGCCGCCTCCCTGCTCGGCGTCCTCGGCATCGTCTATGGCGATATCGGCACCTCGCCGCTCTACGCCATGCGCGCCGCCCTGTTGCATTTCGACGAGGGCGGCATCGAGAAGTGGGAAATCCTCGGCATCCTCTCGCTCATCTTCTGGGCGCTGATGCTGACGGTCACACTGAAATACGTGCTGATCATCCTGCGGGCCGACAACAGGGGCGAGGGCGGGATCATGGCGCTGATGGCGCTGGCCCAGCGCTCGGCGCAGACGCAGCGGGGGCGGTTGATCATCGCGATGATCGGCATCACCGGCGCCGCGCTCTTCCTGGGTGACGGGATGATCACGCCGGCCATCTCCGTCCTCTCGGCGGTGGAGGGGTTGAAGGTGATCAACCCGGTCTTCGAGGATGTGGTGATGCCGATCACGCTGGTCGTGCTGATCGCCCTCTTCCTGGTGCAATATCGCGGCACGGGCAGCATCGGCGCCTTTTTCGGCCCGATCTGCGCCGTCTGGTTCGGCACGCTGGGCGTGCTGGGCCTCGTGGAGGCGCTGCACAACCCGGCGGTCTTCGCCGCGCTGAACCCCTATTACGCCATCAATTTCGCGGCGCATTACCATCTGGCCGCCTTCATCGCGATGGGCGCCGTGGTCCTGGCCGTGACCGGGGCCGAGGCGCTCTATGCCGATATGGGCCATTTCGGCCGGCGGCCGATCCAGGTGGCCTGGATCGTCTGCGTCCTGCCGGCCCTGGCGCTGAACTATTTCGGCCAGGGCGCGCTGCTGCTGCGCGACCCGAGCGCCATCGAAAACCCCTTCTACCTGCTGGCGCCCGATTGGTTCCGCCCCTTCCTGGTGGTCCTGGCGACGGCCGCCACCATCATCGCCAGCCAGGCGATGATCTCCGGCGCCTATTCGATCGCGCGGCAAAGCGTGCAGATGGGCTTCGCCCCGCGCCTCGATGTCCGGCACACCAGCGCGACGGAGGAGGGGCAGATCTACATGCCCCAGGTCAATTTCATCCTGCTCATCGGCGTGCTGATCCTGGTGCTGGAGTTCAAGAACAGCGACAGCCTGGCCGCCGCCTATGGCCTGGCCGTCACCGGCACCTTCCTTTGCACCACCATCCTCGCCCTGCTGGTCTTCCGCCGGCAATTCGGTTGGAATCCCCTGCTGGTGGCCCTGGTCTTCGTGCCGCTGCTGCTGCTCGACATGTCCTATTTCCTCGCCACCGCGCTGAAGATCCCGGATGGCGGCTATGTGCCGGTGATCATCGGCGTGGCGGCCTTCACGCTGATGTACACCTGGTATCGCGGGCGGGAGCTGCTTTTCGCCCGCTTCCGGCAGGACAGCCTGCCGCTGAAATCCTTCCTGGCCCGGCTGCCCCAGTCGCGCACCACGCGGGTGCCGGGCATGGCCGTCTTCATGACCGGCCAGGCCGACTACCTGCCCGGCGCGCTGCTGCACAACCTCAAGCACAACAAGGTGCTGCATGAGCGCGTGCTCTTCGTGACGGTGCTGAATGACGACATCCCGAGCGTCGGCCCCGAGCGCCGCGCCGAGGTGACGGAGCTGGGCCCGGACATCCACCGCATCATCCTGCGCTATGGCTTCCAGGAAAGCCCCAATATCCCGCGTGAGCTGGAGCGCCTGGCGAAGGAGGGGATGATCGGCTTCGACCCGATGCAGACCAGCTATTTCCTGGGCCGGGAGACGATCGTCGCGGCCGCGGTGCCCAAGATGGCGCGCTGGCAGCAATGGCTCTTCACCGCGCTCAGCCGCAATTCCGTGCCGGCCACCGAGTTCTTCAAGATCCCGTCCGACCGCGTGGTGGAGTTGGGCGTGCGCGTCGCCATCTGATGGTCCTGATCCTTCGTTCGCTGCTGTTCAATATCCTGTTCTTCGGCGTGGCCGGCAGCTGCGCCGTTCTGGGTTCCCCGCTGCTGCTCGGCCCCAAGCGGCTGCAACGCCGCTACATGCGGAACCTGGCCCGGCTGCTGGTCTGGATCATGGAGAAGACCTGCGGCATCGAGGTGCGGGTCTCGGGGCGGGAGCACTTGCCCTCCGAGGGCGCGGCGCTGATCGCCAGCAAGCACCAATCGGCCTTCGACACGCTGGTCTGGTTCGCCCTGGTGCCCGACGTCACCTATGTGATGAAGCAGGAGCTGTTCCGCATCCCCATCTACGGCGCCTTCGCCCGCCGCGCCGGGATGATCGGCGTGGACCGCGAGGGCGGCGCCAAGGCCATGCGGCAGATGATGCGCGAGGCCCAGGTCTCGGCCAGCGAGGGCCGGCAGATCGTGATCTTCCCCGAGGGCACGCGCACCACGGCGGGGGAGCTGAACCAGTGGCACCCGGGCGTGGTGGCGCTGGCCTCGGCCACCAAGCTGCCGATCATCCCGGTCGCCACCAATTCGGGGAAGTTCTGGGCGCGGCACCATTTCATCAAGCGCCCCGGCGTGCTGGCCATCAACATCCTGCCCCCCCTGCGCGACGTGCCCCGCGACCAGTTGCTGGCCCGCCTGGAGGCGGTCATCGAGGCCGAACAGCGGAAGCTGGACTGATGGGGTCCGGGGCCTCTCGGCCCCGGCCGCCGGAGGCCCCTTTTTTCTCTCTCCCTTGAACTTCGCAAGACGGATCAATCCGCCCCGCGGCATAAGCCGCGCATGCCGATCAAGACCCGCACCCTCACCGATCACGCCGCCCGCATCACCCGCGCCATGGCGCATCTGGCGGCAAATCCCGACCGCACGCCGAGCCTGGAGGAGCTGGCCGATGTCGCCGCCTTCTCGCCCTGGCATTTCCACCGCGCCTATCGCTCGCTGACCGGCGAGACGCCGGCCGAGACGCTGGCGCGCATCCGCCTCTCCCGCGCCGCGGCCGCGCTGATCAAGAGCGAGGCGCCCTTGGCGCAGATCGCATCGCAGGCGGGCTACGGGTCCGTGGCCGCCTTCAACCGTGCCTTTCGAGAGGCGCTGGGCCTGCCGCCCGGCGCCTATCGCCAACGCGCCGCGATCGGCGGCGCCCTTCCCGAGGAGGAGACCATGCAGGACATCATCATTATCGAAACCCCCGCCATGCACCTGGCCGCCCTGCCGCACCGCGGCTCCTTCGATGCCATCGGCCCGGTCTTCGACCAGCTGAGCGCCTGGGCCGGGGCGCGCGGGCTGATCAACGAGACCACGCGCTTCATCGGCATCTACCTGGATGACCCGCACAGCACGCCGGAGGCGGAGCTGCGCTCCAAGGCGGCCCTCACCATTCCGCCGGGCACGGAACTCGCTCCGGGCATGGAGGTGGTGGAGCTGCCCGCGCTGCGCTGTGCCCGGCTGCGCTACCAGGGCCCTTATGCGGAGCTGGAGGCGGTGTATGACCGGCTCTATGGCGAATGGCTGCCGCAATCCGGCGAGGAGCCGGGCGCCTTCCCGGTCCTGGAGGAGTATCTGAACGATTGCCGCACCCTGCCGCCTTCCGAATGGCTGACGGACATCCTGCTGCCGCTGAAGCCCCGTTGATGGCGGATTTGCCCCCCGCCGGTCTGTTTTGTGCCACCATCGGCGCCTATACAGGTCGGCAAGGAGGCCCCCATGCCGCAAACCATCGCCCTCGTGGATGACGACCGCAACATCCTCACCTCGCTCTCCATGACGCTGGAGCAGGAGGGCTACACCGTCCGCACCTACACCGATGGCGAGAGCGCGCTGCAAGGCCTGATGGCCAAGCCGGCCGATCTCGCCGTGCTCGACATCAAGATGCCGCGCATGGACGGGATGGAGTTGCTGCAAAGGCTGCGCGCGCGTTCCGCCATGCCGGTGATCTTCCTCACCTCCAAGGATGAGGAGGTGGATGAGCTGATGGGCCTGCGCCTCGGCGCCGATGACTACATCACCAAGCCCTTCAGCCAGCGCCTGGTGCTGGAGCGCATCCGCGCCCTGCT
>JAIYDS010000024.1 GCA_027487385.1 Acetobacteraceae bacterium
CATAACCCACGCCCATGCGGATCACGACCTTGAGCTTGGGGAATTTTTCGAGTGCCTCCCGGGGGACGGCGAGGCGCAGCGTCATCAGGCCATCGGCCTGGGCGCAAAGCTCATCCGGGAGTTCGATCAGGGCCTTTTTGGCGTTGCCCTGGAGGATGCGGACGCTGTCGCCCATCACGCGCTGTTCCAGCAGCGTGTCGGGGTAGAGGGATTCGGGTTCGAGGACGGTGAGTTTTTCGTTCATGGGGCAAGGCTAGCCAGGGGTGGGGCGGGTGCCTAGCCGGGTGGGGTCTCGCGGTTCTTGGCGATGCGTTCGAGCAGCGCCTTCGTCTCGGGTGTGCGGCGGCGGCCGCTGGCGCCCATCAAGGCCGCGGCAAGCGTAGGGACTAAAGAAACGGATGCAGCCGCTGCCGCCAGACTACCAACAACTACGGCCTTGCCCTTAGAGCGAAGCCAAAAATTCTTTGGCACTCTCGTAACGTGCGAGATCTTCCTCTTCAAAATCGCGTAAGTACGGTATCTGTACAGCTATCCTGCCATCAGCAGAGGGAAAGGCTGACTGATACCAATCTACCCGACGAACATAACGCATTATAACTTCAGGATTAATTAAAATTGCAGGGAAATTATTTTCGGCTTCAATTTGCGATCTGTATAAGTCAAAAACATGATCAACCTGTGCATTTTTGAATCTATCAATTGCAGCGCCGATGACAATGGCGCCATCTTTAAGGCATAATTGTAAAAATCGATAGTCGGTCACTACGCAGCCATCAATATCTAAACCAAAGCCATAACTACAATTATTTATAACTATCGGTATGAAGATGCCATTTTCTAAATCATGGTCAGTAAGCCCAAGATGCATTTTCACAATGTCTCGATGTTTTGAGAGATAATCTGCCTTTCTTTTGGCTTGCGACGCAGCCGCGCATAGCTTTTCGTGATGTAGATACTTTTCAAATGCATCAGCCGGGTTAAGAAAAAATTTTATTTCGGCTATAAATACTTTCTTTCCTATCGAAAACATATAATCGATTTCTTCATCGCAATTTCGAGATTTCGGAATAGACTTATTATTTGAATATGAATTTACCAATATATTATTACCTAAAATTGCGTTGTGAAGATTGTTTCTTATTGTATTCTCAAATTTAAGCCCGCGCTGGGTGCCTTTTAAGCTGTCGTCCAGGCCGCCCTTCTCCATCCAGGCCTCTACTCGACGGAAAGGGTCACCAATTGCAAGAGAAGGCAATAATAAAAGGATCCCATTTGTGCTTGGGACCTGTACTATGGGTGCGCTCCATAGACCACGATGTCCTTTTTCGCCGCGCAGCTTCGGCTTAAATGTTAAAAATTCGATGATTTCGCAAGCCTTATCAGTATCAATACTCATGCATTTTTTCAGAGCACTAGAAAGAAAATTCTTCTCTACCTCGAAACTGTAGTTAGCTACACACGACCAGCTTTGAATTAGATCGCCACTAACCGAAGTAGATAAACAGTCTGCAATATCATGAATAACATGAAAGGCGCGATTAAGATCTGTCAAAGATATGTTTTTTGTGTTTGGTAATTTGTCGTTCATAAAATATTCGACATAGGTTCTCGAAAATCCTGCCATCTCAGCAAGATACCGACTAGGTATTGATGAAATGCAAGCAGGTATACCGATCTTTGATTTATCCCATCTATTTATATTTACATCTAATACTGTTCTATGTGACAAAGCGCGGCGCTCACGCGGCGATTTCTTTTTCCATGATGCCGCAAATTGCATGGTCTTTGAAAAGAAAATCGCTTCATCTCGCGCCTTCCACGCTGCTGTCCATTCAGCAAGCTTAGGGTCAAACGGCATCCAGACTCTATTTTTTTCTCCCTCAGCAATATAATAGTCTAAGTAAAGGGCAGAGTTCCACATATCATTGAATATTTTTTGAAGACTATAAAATCTGTTAAATCCGACTGTTAGTTCTGTAATTGACTGATATTCATTATTTTTTACATCATCGTTGTTCCTGCGCATAAAATCAAAAAGCCAAGATTCTGCGGCATCTATTGCCGTTTCGATAACTCCCGCCTGACTATTTTTCATTTCGGGATATGGGCCGTCGATTGGCTGATGGATCAGATGATCAAACGCCAATCCGCCTTTTTCTTTTGCACTCTTTATCTTCTCGTTCAAAAGTTTTTGAGTTATTATAAATTCACGGTTTATCGCTGCAATGCATAATTTCGTAGATAGATTTGATGGAATTTCTTCAGTCAGGACCTCCTTGTGTGCTCGCAGCACGTCTGATTGTCGTTTGAGCCATGCAGCGGTGCTCAAAATGCGTTGTGATCGGGCAGCTTCTACGTCAGCAAGTCTCAAAGCTTGTTCTAATTCTTGAAGATCGAAGGAGGGGTGTGTTGGAGAACGAAAAGAGCCAACATGCTTTTTGGGGAAGTAAAGGTGGTCAAACATTCGTGACTATCTCGCTCCGGTGATAAGTCAGTTAGGCCTTAAAGCGGCCGTCACATCGTCGCCCCCAAAACCCAAGGCGCGAACTCCGCATCTCCACGTCCCAGCGCCTCACTCGTCGTGGGCGCGCCACTGCGGTCGCCAGCATATGCCGGAAGAACCGTGCCCCGCACGCGAAAACGCTTTCGCCCCCGTCCCGCAATTGATGTCCATATCCACCTTCATACGGGTGAACATGGCGGTGTTGGTCGTGAGCTTGAGAGAGGGCGCGGGCTCGCAGCCAAACACGCCGCCCCGCCCCGTGGTGAAGCACATCACATTCACCCCACCGGTCAGCGACAAGGCCAGCCAGGGCTGGACCGGATGCCCGGCCGGGCCGGCTAGTATTGTGCCTTCAACGGCTCCACGCCGGCCTCGGCACACCGTTCCTCGATCCGCTGCAATGCCGCGCGCTTCTCGCCGGTGCGCCGGTCGCCCTTGTTGCGCAGGGCGTCCTGCATCTCGGCTGTGAACACAAGGCCCTGTTGCTTCGCCCGCGCGTCCCTTTGGGCCAGGAAGTCGGACAGGCTGGTGGTGCGCATCGCCGCCTCCTCAATCCAGCGCCAGCAGGGCGATATCCCCGCCTTCGTCTTGAACACGCTTGCGCAGGTAGGCGTGGTCAATCTCCTCCGCAAGCGAAAGCAGCAGCCGCGCTTGCAGAAGCATGCTGTCATCCGTCGGGCTCGCCACCGCGTGTTGCCCGAGCCGATCCGCGATCAGGTCTTCCACAGGCGGCACGGCGAAAGACGACCCGGACTCCGTGGCCAGGAAACGAAGGCGCCCGCGCTCGCAGCGGCCATCGAACAACTCACCACTGACGATCTGCACCCCATAACGGGCGACGTCCGGCAGATACCAGAAATTCCTCAGATACCCGATCTGATCTTCGCGGATGAACCCGGCCGCTTCGAGGATGGATCGAAAGGCCTCGGCGTCCGAGACATGCACATCGAAGTCGCCCGTGCTGTAGGCCCCGCCCGTGTAGAGTTCGACAGCGGCCCCACCGACGAGGACAGCGGATTCCCCGGTGGACCGGCGCAGCGCCTCGAAGGCATCGGCCAATCTTTGCAAGACCAGCAGGAAATCCTCCGGCAGCGCCATCACTCATCCCAATAAAAGTAAAAGGCCTCCGGCGGCTGGGGTCACGGACCCCAGACCCCATTCCATGGAAAGGGGTCTGGGGCCCCCGGCCCCAGCCGCCGGAGGCCCTTTTACTTCTCCCTGCCCCTCACATCGTCGCCCCCAACACCCAAGGCGCGAACTCCGCATCCCCAAACCCCAGCGCCTCGCTCTTCGTGGGCGCCCCGCTGGCCGTCGCCAGCATATGCCGGAAGATGCGTTCCCCGCATTCCAAAACGCTCTCGCTCCCGTCCAGCACCGTCCCGCAATTGATGTCCATATCCTCCTCCATATGGCTGAACATGGCGGTGTTGGTGGCGAGCTTGAGCGAGGGCGCGGGCTTGCAGCCGAAGACGCTGCCCCGCCCCGTGGTGAAGCACATCAGGTTCGCGCCGCCCGCCACCTGCCCCGTCGCCCCCACCGGGTCATAGCCCGGCGTGTCCATGAAGACGAAGCCCGGCGCCGTCACCGGCTCGGCGTAGCGCACCACATCCACCAGGTTCGTCGTCCCCGCCTTGGCCATGGCGCCGAGCGATTTTTCCAGGATGGTCGTCAGCCCCCCGGCCTTGTTCCCGGGTGAGGGGTTGGCGTTCATCTCCGCCCCCTCGCGCGCCGTGTACTCCTCCCACCAATGCATCACATCCACCAGCTTCTGCCCCACCTCGGGCGAGACGGCGCGGCGCGTCAGCAGATGTTCCGCCCCATAGGTTTCAGGCGATTCGGAGAGAATCACCGTGCCGCCATGCCGCACCACCAGGTCGCTCGCCGCCCCCAGCGCCGGGTTGGCGGTGATGCCCGAATACCCGTCCGAGCCGCCGCATTGCAGCGCCACCTTCAGCGCACTCGCCGGCACCGGCACGCGCGTCACCGCATTGGCCTCGCCCAGCACCTCCTTCACGAAGGAAATCCCGGCCTCCACCGTGCGCCGCGTGCCGCCGCTCTCCTGGATGTTCAGCGTGCGCAGCCGCCCGGCCAGGCGCTGTTCCTCCAAGAGGCCGCCCAGCTGGTTCACCTCGCAGCCCAGCCCGATGGCGATGACATGGGAAAAATTCGGATGCCGCGCGAAGCCCGCCAGCACGCGGCGCAGCACGCGCAAGGGCTCGCCCTCCGTCATGCCGCAGCCGGTCTTGTGGGTCAGCGCCACCACGCCATCCACCGCGCCGAACTCGGCCAGCGGGTCCGGCCCCTCGGTGAAGGGGTTCCGCGTGAAGCTCCGCGCGATCAGATCCGCCACATGGGCCGAGCAATTCACCGAGGTGATGATGCCGATGTAGTTGCGCGTCGCCACGCGGCCATCTGCGCGAACAATGCCGTGGAAATGCTCCGGCACCGCGATGGGCTGCGTCGGCCGCGCATCCACGCCCCAGGCATAGTCGCGGGCGAAATCGCCCATGGCGCAGTTCTGCGTGTGCACCCATTCCCCGGGCGCAATGGGCTGCGTGGCAAAGCCGATGATCTGCCCGTAGCGGCGGATTTCCTGCCCGGGCGCATGGCCGCGCACCGCCACCTTGTGCCCCGCCGGGATGCGCGCGCGCGCCACCACATTTGGCGCCACCGGCGTGCCCTCGGGCAGGGCGCGGCGGGCGATCACCACGCCATCTTCCTCATGCAGTCGGATCACGGATTCCATGGCGCGGCCTTTCCTTCAGGGTCTTTGCGTCATCCTGCCTTGCGATTCCGGGTTGCGGAAGTCGCATGAATCCCGGCAGCATCCGCGCCAGAAAAAACCAACCGAGGAAGTTTCCATGCTGAATCGCCGCTCGCTGGGCCTTGCCGCCCTCGCCGCCCCCTTCGTCTCGAACGTCGCCCTCGCCCAGGGCACACGCCTGCGCTGGGCGCATGTCTATGAGGTGAACGAGCCCTACCACACCGAGGCGCTCTGGGCCGCGAGCCAGATCCAGCAGCGCACCAATGGCCGCTGGAACATCGAGGTCTTCGCCGCCTCGGCGCTCGGCAATGAGCCGCAGATCAACCAGGGCCTGACGCTCGGCACGGTGGACATCATCTACACCGGCGTGGCCTTCGCCGGCGCCAGCTTCCGCCCCATGGCGATCAGCCACGCGCGGTATGCGCTGCGGGACTACGCGCATTTCCAGGCCTATCGCGCCAGCGACCTGCATCGCGAGCTGGTGGCCGGCTATGACCGCCAGACCAACCACCACGCCGTGGCGCTGACCTATTACGGCGACCGGATGGTGACGGCGAACCGCAGCATCATGACCCCCGCCGACATGCGCGGGCTGAAGCTGCGCGTGCCGCAAGCGCCCTCCTTCCTCATGTTCGCCCGTGCGGTGGGTGCGAACGCCACGCCCATCGCCTTCGCCGAGGTCTATCTGGCGCTGCAGAACGGCACGGTGGACGCGCAGGAAAACCCGCTCCCCACCATCCAGGCCAAGAAGTTCTATGAGGTGCAGAGCCACATCTCGATCACCGGGCACATCACGGACAGCCTGCTGACCATCATCGGCGGCGGCACGATGCGCCGGCTGAACGAGAATGAGCGCGGCATCTTCCGCGAGGTGATGGCCCAGGCCGCCGATCGCTGTGGCCAGGCCATCCGCACGCAGGAGCAGGAGCTGGCCGCCTGGTTCCGCGCCCAGGGCAAGACGGTGCAGAATCCCGACCGCGCCGCCTTCCGCGCCGCCTGCGTGCCGCTGCACAATGAGAATGTGGGCTGGACGCGGGCGCAGTACGATCGGCTGCAGGCGCTCTGAGGCGGTTGCGAGGGGGCTTTGCCCC